>JAIVWA010000508.1:0-3828 GCA_049190255.1 Gammaproteobacteria bacterium
GATATGGGCTAATATAACGTGTGCTTTCGGCAAGCGTGCGTAGCAAAAAATATTTTGGCATATCGAGATCGGTAGGGCACCGGGCCGGAGGCTCAAAACTACATTACTTGATGAAAAACTGATTTAATGCAGGAAGTGTTAAACAGCCGTCGAAGAATCTTTAGTGTTATAATTCCAGGGCAGCCATTTCTCAGGATGTTCGGCAAGGTCAGCGGAATTTTTTTGAAGTGCTATAAGGTAATCGAAGGGATTAACACCAGCCAGATTGCAGGTGTAGATCAGGCTCATAAACAGATCTCCAACGCGCGCACCATTTTCAGTTTTATAAAACAGTGCGTTTTTCCGATGCAGGATAGCTTTTTTCAGAGCCCTTTCGCAGATATTGTTGTCAAGGGGCGCCTTTGGCACCCGCAAAAAGAGAGTAAGCGGCTTCCAGTGGTTGAGCATATAGGAAATGGCCTGACCTAAACCGGAGTTGGGTTCCACCTTTTTTTGATCCAGCTGATCATTAAGCCAGGTTTTAAGATCTTCCATTAATGGACCGCTTTTGCTTTGATGAAAATATAATCGCTGATCGGCTGTCATGTTTTGATCTTTGGCAATCTCATCATTTTTATATACCTCTGCCAGAGTTTCGATCACATAACGGCACTGTTCGGGGAAGTTTAGCGCCACCTCAACAAACTTGCGCCGGCCATGGGCAAGACAGTTGGCCAGTATGCTCTTGAACGCATCGGACGTATTTCGGGAAAGCGCGTCACACATCTGGATGGGAGGGCTGCGATCCGATTGCCTTTGTTGCAGCAAATCGGCCAGATTTTCACCGGCATGTTTTCGACCGGTAAAAAACAGTGCTATTTTTTGGTTGTTGACAATAGACAGGATACCGGTGGTAAAAATCCCTTTGCGCTCTGATTGATCCTGCTGATCGTTTTGTTGCATCAGCGCCAGGATTTTCATAATCGTATCGTCATTATGAATGACATCGCCCTGGGCTGCCAGCCAATTAAGTTGTTGGTAAACAGGGTATATCCGCTCGGCCACCTTTTCAACGATCTCCCACTGGGTCGATGCCGGCAGGGGAACCCCGCAGCTGCCCTGCAGTTGTTCAAGCCGGTAAAAGGGCATCCCGCTGCCGTACTTTAAAAGAGCGATCATGGCGGCGGAAGCCGCATCGTATTTTTCCTCGCCGATGCCGGCAGGGGTATCGGCTATGAAAATTTCGCCACACAGATTGCAGCGCAGTTTTTGCATCTGGTAAACCTTGGCACCCATAGGTGCTTTGCCGGTGATGCGTACGACAAGTTTGGGAATCTTCATTTCATAAAGGATGCCCTTTAAACAGCCAGGGCAGTTATCTTTGGGCTTTAAGGTTGCGTGATCCACTTTGATCTGCTCTGCTGCGGTATAGTCGGCCGCTGCGTTTCGGCCGTGTCCTTTTGGTTTTGGCTTGTTGCCTTTATCGGTCGTATTATTTTGCCCGGATTTTGAAGAACCAGATTTTTCTTTCTGCCCGTCTTTGATCACATTTTTCAGTTTTTCAGTGCTGGGACCAAACAACATGCGCAAAAGCCGTCTAATCGATGTGGCCTTTTCATCCACACACTGGCTTAGCAGCTCAATGGTTTCGGCCATCGCTTTGATGATTTGATAATCACCGTCTTGAAGACAGCCTGATTCTACACGCTTTAAAAGGTCATCAACCTGCTCAAGGTTTAAATCTATACGTTCGGGGGCTTTCATGACGCCCCCTGTGATAACAGTGTGCGAAAGTGTTTATGCAGCGGATAGCCCCATACCGCTTTTATGGAACGGTTGGCTTTGTTGGTTTGATCATTTTTACCACGGCCGGTGGTATCACCCAGATAAATCCAGTTGGCGGCTTTATAGCAGGTTCCGGCAAAATGCTGTTTGTCCACAAAAGTTTCAAGAAAATAGATGCCATGGCTGTAGATTGTCTGCCAGTCTTGGCAGACAATTTTGGCCATGCGAGCCAATATGTGGGAAGCAACGCAGTCAACCCGAACCCAGGGCAGTATTAAAAACCGGGTATTGTACGCCAACAGATGAATATGCTCTTTTCGGCTGTGTGCCGACCAGCCGATAAAGCGGTCCCGGCAGCCGATATGACGCGGGGCTGAAGACCAGGCCAGACAGGCAATGGGTCTTTGCTGAGAATAGACGATATATTTAAGCTGCTCTCCGACCGGATGACAATAGCCCAGATAGTGGTAGTGCTCGATGAGGCTGTTAAACAGCTTTTCCGATGCCGTGCGGCGAACCTGACAAAATTGCAGGGGTTTGATGTCAGACAGTTTTCCATCAACCGGGCTTTGATCAATTGTGACTTTCGCAGGCCTTTTGCGGTTGACAAACGGGTTGTTGACACAACACTTTTTGGCCGGCAGCCGGATATGCCCGGCCCGGTGAAGCTCAAGCATCAAGCCACGACACACCATATCCTTAAGCGTTCCGTTGGGTTGAACCCAATTCCAGGCGCGGCAAAGTTTTTTAGATAAAGCCCAGCGACTATCGCTGGGATTTTCACCGATTAATTGATTGATAAAAGCGACATCATCGCTGGTGACCACCTTGCCCCGATATCTGAATTTCAAACTCATAAGGGCAAAATAGCACACTATCGACCAGAACGCAAGTGCAGCGTGTCATTTTTTTTAAGATTTCTCAGCGGGTTGCTCAATGGGTTTGAATAAAGGTGCCACCCGTGCTTTGCGCAGTTCGCCGTTCCAGATTAAAAGCTGCAACTCATGAACGGCAAGCTGCCTTAAACACGAGTTGCCGTCAGACGGCCACCAGTTAAACCGGCCCTTGGACAATCGCTTCTGACACAGCCAGAAGCCTTGCCCATCATACATGAGCACCTTGATGGCAGTTGCCCTTTTGTTACGGAAAATGAAAACATATCCTGAAAACGGATCTTTTTTAAGGATCTGTCGGCATACTTGAGCCAAACCGTCGATGCCTTTTCTAAAATCCGCCGGCTGCACCGCTAAAAGTATCCGCATCTGCGGGGTGACTTGAATCATGATCGTTTGCTCCAAAATGCTTTGCCAAGCTCCAATAGATCAAGGCCTGCTTCGCCCTTAAAATACATCCTCATGGTGGCGCCTTTTTGATCCGCCATCTCGATGATAGCCTCGGCTGGACGCATCGCATCGCTTAAGCCCAGTTCAATAAAGCCGGCTGTGCTGACATCGGATTGATCACAAGCTGATCGGTGCGCATTGACACGGTGTTTCAAATCGGTATAGTTAAGCCGCAAAGCTTTTGATATTCGATGCAGTCCATAATCGGGAAACAGCATTATCGCGGCTTGCCACAATGCATCCGGAATGGCTCCTCGTTTTGCTCTGCTTCGACGCCAGTGTGCAAATTGTTTTTGGACTTGTTCAAGCGGGGGCTTCTTGTTTGCCGGGGCGGGTAGATCCATCGGTTATCCTCCTTCGTTATGATTTGATAACCAATGGTACATCATCACGGATTATTTTTCATGCACGCTTGCCGAAAGGACACACTTTGTTTCGCGGACGATATAAATCGATTCTCGTGGATGCGGACAGCTATGTGTTGCAGTTGGTTCGCTACATCCACAAAAATCCTTTAAAAGCCGGACTGGTGAAACGCTTGGATCAATATGTCTGGTCCAGCCATAAAGGCTATCTTTCAAAAGCCAAGAAATGGAACTGGCTTTACAAGGATTTTGTACTGCAGATGCTAACGGCGCAAATAAGTACCCAAATCCGTATCTATAAACAGTTTATGGCACAGGAGCAGGATGAAGATCTTGTCCGGGTTCTTGATCGTAAA
>JAIVWA010000509.1:0-3817 GCA_049190255.1 Gammaproteobacteria bacterium
ATTCCTTCATTCATCATTCGTCATTCCTCAGTTTCATTATCTCGATAAGTCGCTTTTTCAGTTCCTCATATGTAAAGGCAGCCGGAAATTTATCGTATTCCTTTAGCACATTGTCTGGCGGTCGATACAATATGGCATGATCGGCGGCCTGGAGCATGGTAATATCATTGTAGGAATCACCGATGGCGATTACCTGGTAGTTCAGAGATTTTAGAGCCAGGGCCACTTTTTTCTTACCATCCTGTTGGCGCAGCTTGTATCCCGTGATGGAACCATCTCCGTTGACGGACAATGTATTGCAAAAAAGCGTTGGGCGGTCCAGCTTTTCCATCAGCGGTCCGGCGAATTCAACATAGGTATCAGAAACAATGATAACCTCTACCAGGGATCGCAGCCAGTTTAAAAAATCAAGGGCGCCCTCAATCGGTTCCATCTTCCTGATGACGGCCTGGATATCATCAAGTTTGAGGTTGTTTTCCTCGAGAATTGCCAGACGCTGCGTCATCAGGACATTATAATCGGATATGTCCCGGGTGGTTAGTCTCAGGCCCTCAATCCCCGTTATTTCAGCAAAGCTTATCCAAATTTCAGGTGTAAAAATACCCTCAAGATCTGAACATATAATAAACATGGTAACCTTATACCCTAATTGAGCGCAAAACGCTCAATCAGACGTTAATTGTTATTTGTTAATCGTTATTAGAATTCGATGACAAACTCATTTTATAATTCTATTATAGTCAATCCAATTCATCATCCTCGATTCGAATGAGCACCGGTTTATCACTGACAACATTCAGGTCACGGATTTCAGCCAATGCCCGCTTGACATCCGCTTCTTTTGCCCGATGAGAAAGCATCACGAGCGGAACTGAGCCATTGGTTTTGCGGCCTTTTTGATGAACCGATTGGAGGCTGATGTTGTATCTACCCAATATACCGGAAATCCTTGAAAGAACTCCGGGACGATCCAGGGCCGCAAATCTGAAATAATAATGGGTCACAAGATCATCGATGGGCAACACCGGTATCTTGCGGATGCTTTCGCGCTGATAGGAAAGGGGCGGTATCCGGCGAACAGTGCCGGATAAAATATTGCGGGCGATGTCAACGATATCGCTGACAACGGCGCTGGCGGTAGGCATCATGCCGGCCCCGCGTCCGTATAACAAAATATCGCCGACCGCATCTCCGGAGACCGTGATGGCATTCACCGTCCCGTTTATGGAGGTTAGAAGATTTTTAAAAGGCATCATGGTGGGATGGACCCGGGCCTCCACTCTTTGATTCTGGAATTTGCTGATTGCCAACAATTTGATCCGGTAGCCGAATTGTCCGGCAAATTCGATATCCAAGGGAGTAATTCTTGAAATGCCTTCGGTATATACGTCCTTTAAATTGATTTCCATCCCATAGGCCAGCGCCGCCAGGATCGCAATCTTATGGGCGGTGTCGGTCCCCTCAACATCAAGGGTTGGATCGGCTTCGGCATACCCCTGGCGTTGGGCTTCGGCCAATGCTTCTTGAAATGAAACCCCTTCATCTTCGATTTTGGACAAGATATAATTGCAGGTGCCGTTCAGAATCCCGGTCATAGATTTGATGTGGTTGGCCACCAGTGATTCCCGCACGGACTTGATTGTCGGCATGCATCCACCCACACTGGCTTCAAACGCCAAGTCAACACCGTTCCGGGCTGCGGCCGCGAACAATTCGTTTCCGTGGGCGGCCAACAGGGCTTTATTGGCGGTAACAATGTGCTTTCCGTTATTGATGGCCTGCAGCATAAAATCTTTGGCAATTCCGTCACCCCCGATCATTTCGATGACCATATCTATATCGGGATCGGTTAATAGCTTCTGCGCGTCGGTGGTCAACACACCTTCCGGGAATTGAATGCCCCGGTCGGTTTCAATGTCGATGTCCGCCACCCATTTTAAATTTAAATCCGCTCCTACCCGTGCGGTCAGAAGGTCCTTATTCTCAATGAGTAATTTTGCCACCCCGGTGCCGACGGTGCCGCAGCCGAGTAAACCAATTTGAATCCGTTTCATCTACATCATTCCTTTCAAATGACAGAAACTCTCGAATCGAGCATCCAGCATCCAGTGACCTTAAATCAGAGACCAACTGACAGAGACAAGATGACAGATGGCCCGCCTTCGTCGTCGTACTCGTCCCTCGTCCTCGATGCAGTTCCGATTCACGAGGACGAGGGACGAGGACGAGCACGAAATGATCATATAGGACCCTCTCCCTTGTGCCCCTGCGGCGTGCTCCTTTTACCTGCAGCAGGCTGGACCTTTGAACCCCTCAACGGTTACGATAATACAACTGCGTCCAGAAGAAGTCAAAAAATTGTTTTGACTTTTAAGCTGAATAAGTTTAATTTTCAAGGACTTTTCTTTATTCAACAATTTTTGACAGGAGACAAGTATGGCCGATTCGTTGACCTATGCGGATGCCGGAGTTGATATTGACAAGGCCAACAAGCTGGTCTGCACCATCAGTGAGATTGCTAAAAAAACCCCCCGCTCCGGTGTCATTGGAGAAATTGGGGGATTTGGCGGCCTATTCTCATTGAATCTTGCCAATGTTGACCGGCCGGTTCTGGTTAGCTCCACCGATGGGGTTGGAACCAAGCTTAAAATTGCCTTTATGCTCGGCAAACACGACACTGTCGGCATCGATCTGGTGGCGATGTGTGTCAATGATATCCTGGTGCAGGGTGCCAAGCCCCTCTTTTTTCTTGATTATTTATCCATGGGCAAACTTGATAGCGAGCAGGTGGCCGATATCATCAAAGGTATCGGTGAAGGCTGCCAACAGGCCAAATGCGCCCTGCTCGGTGGCGAAACCGCAGAAATGCCGGGGTTTTATAAGCGCAACGAATACGATATGGCCGGTTTTGCCGTCGGTATCGTTGACAACAGTAAGATCATTGACGGCACGGAAGTTCGGGTTGGACACAGACTCATCGGCATCGCTTCCAGCGGCTTGCACAGCAATGGATATTCTCTGGTTCGAAAAATCTGTTTTGAACGACTTAAATTGAAGATTGATGATTATGTCCCGGAACTTGGCAAAACCATTGGCGAAGAACTGCTGACGCCCACAAAGATTTATGTCGAACCCATATTAAGTATATTAAAGGATTTGCCGGTCCATGGACTTGCCCATATTACCGGCGGCGGGATTGCAGATAATATTCTTCGCATTGTACCCAAGGCCTGCAACATCTCAATCCAAACGGAAATCTGGGATGTGCCGCCCATCTTTTCATTTTTGCAGCAGGCCGGAAATGTTGCCGACGAAGAAATGCGGCGCACTTTTAACAATGGAATCGGTATGATTGCCATCGTTCACCCCGATGCAACCGCCGATGTGTTGCAGCGCTTGGAGGCCATGAACGAAAAAGCATATTTGATCGGTGAAATTTTGGAATGTAAAGATTCCAGCGAACGGATTATATGGGAGTAAATGTGGCAAAACTTAAAAAGGGTGAATCCGGCAAAAGGCCATTGGCAGAAAAAATTTCAACCCGGTTTTCAAAATTTGCTGAATGGCTTGCCAAAGGTTACGAGGGTAATATGCCCTGCAAGGGCTGAGGTGCCGGAAAGATGGGTACCGGGAGGGCACCCAGGAAATAGGCTAAAATCCATTGGTGTAAAACTATGTCTTATTCCAGATCGTTTTAAGTCAGTCCAAATCACAAATCACAAATCCTAAATAACAAACGGTTCGACAAGCTCACCACCCTGAGCAGAGTCGAAGGGCAAATCACAATGACCGAAATTCAAAATCCCAAACTTTGAAT
>JAIVWA010000510.1:0-3797 GCA_049190255.1 Gammaproteobacteria bacterium
TTAAGGAAATCACCGAAGACGAGCAAAAAAAATTAACCGAGCTGTTCTATCAGTGGCAGAGAGATTATCTGCGAAAAAGAAGACTGTTTAAATAAGGTTAAACGATTGGGGATTTCGGAATGCGGATTTGGGATTTTTAAAAGGATTATTTTCTGATTTATATAGGGATAAGAACCCTCTTTCCTGACACCTGAAACCTCAAACAGATTTTCATGGCACCGCTGGTTTTACACTCTTACCAACATGTTGTCAGATAAAAGGCCCTAAGGGCCTATATCTCCACCTCCTGACCTTCCCGGGCAAAAAAAACCTTCATGCCCCCGGCACACTCCTCATTGCCATACACTTGCGACAGCTCGTCGAGTTGGGAATCCGTCCGCAGAGGGTCGTGGTGACAGATCGCCAGTCGCTTAACCTTTGCGCGTTTGGCTGCTTCAACCACATATTCTATGGGGGAATGCCCCCAGCCTCTCTTAGCGTTTTCATATTCAGATTGGGTATATTGACCATCGTGAATCAGCAGATCGGCATCTTTAAAAAATTCTTCCATTCTGCGATTCTCCTCCCGGGCCGCTCGGGCACCTTCGGAGGCGAGGATCTCATCAAAGGAGGCGTCCGACGGATCTGTGCAGAAAACATTATAAAAGGGCTCAGTATCATAGGCGGTGCATAAAACTTTGTCACGATATTCGACACGATAACCGAGTGCCAGCAAGGGATGGTTCAAATATTTGGCGATAAGCGTAATGCCCCTGCCAAGGTTGTACTTTCCTTCCATGAGATCGATGTATTCGATATCTGCACCCAGTTCATGCTGACGAATCGGAAAGTATCGGTAAGACAGTTGGCCGCCAATGACCTCTTCGAGAGGGTCCTCCTCACAGGTTACGGGACCATAAATCTTTAACCGGGTCCCTGGATTATGAATCGGTGCAAAAAAGGGCAGGCCGAGAATGTGATCCAAATGGGTGTGGGTCAGAAAAATATCGGCATTCAGACAACCTTTGTTGCCGTTGTCGGCGCTGAGACTGTCTCCCAGTTCACGGATGCCGGATCCGGCGTCGAAAATTATCAGCCGCTCTTGATCCGGCAGCCGCAATTCGAGACAGAGCGTGTTTCCGCCATATTTCACGGTATTTGGTCCCGGGCTGGGGATCGAGCCCCTTACACCCCAGAATTTTAATATCATACCGGCAATCCTCAAATATTCAACTCTACCATCTATCCCTTTTGGGCAATTTCCAGAAATATCTTTGCTCTATCTATCTCTTTGCCAACCGATTCTTGAAAATCGCTCAATTTACTATAGTCAACACCGACTTTAGCACTCAAATCGACAAGCAAGCCTTTATCGACAAGACGATCTCCGGCTGTGCCAATCTTAAGGTCAATGGCGATTAGATTGGCCAGTGAGACGGCTGACACCAGATCCCGGTTTTTCTCCGAGCAGTCATCGGGATCGTGGTGGTGTGACAATGACTCGATCAGCGATGACCCCAGATGCCATTTTTGGGCAATCATACTTCCGACTTCACAATGATCAATACCCAGAAGCCGGTCTTCCCAGTGGTAAAACGGATCTTGCTTCCTTCCCGCTGATTCCCAGACCTGGTAGTATTCTTCTGCAAATTGCTTATTCAGGGGAATCTTGCCCATATCGTGCAAAAGTCCGGCGACAAAATGCTCTTCCTGCTCCGCAGGCATAAGTCCTTTGAAAGCAGCCAATGATTTAGCAACGACACCGACACACAGACAGTGCAACCAGAATTCGTCGGGCGTAAAGGCATGAAAAGCCCCGCCGCCTTGCATGTTTTTCAGAATTGCAAAGCTTAGCGCAAGGTTTTTAACTGTATTGACTCCCAGCATAATGATTGCCCGGGTGAGGGATGTGATGGGCTTGCCCAGGCCATAATAGGCTGAATTGATGAGCTTCAATACCCGGCCGGTGAGAACCGGATCCAGAGAAATAACCTGTTTGAGGCTATTGGCGGAGGCCAAGGGGTCATTGCAGGTTTCCAATACCTTTACCACGGTGGTTGAAAGACTTGGCATCCTGGCAATGGTTGCCTGAATTCTTTTTAGGTGGCGCTCCCGGTGAATGAATTCATGGTTCATTGGGGCGAAATAAAATTGTTAATCAGGGTTGATAACGTTACGACTTGCCATTGGTTGTGTTACGGTTCAGGCCGCAATATAGTCGCCTCTGTAAAATCTGGCTATTTCCAGCGATGCGGTTACGCGGATTCGGTTGAGAATATCTTTCAATTCATTATCATGGGATAACGAACCGGCCACAGGCGCCAGGTGATCATTTTCCCGGGCGATTTCTTTTATAATTGGACCCATCTGTTTCAAATTGATCTGGGGATCAGCCAATTTGTGGCGGTACTGATCGAGCAAATCAATCAAATTTTCAATGCGTTCAATGGTAAATTGCGAATCCGGTGACGCCGGTGTCGTCAGTTGAACACCGGCAAGCGGGTTGATAAAGGCCGTTTGGCGGGGCCCCTCATCCGCTTTTCTCGTGTTTTCAACGGTTTCTTTCAAGATCGTGCCGAATTCTTGACCGCTTGAAGATTGGGGTTTGGGATTCGCTTCCGGGTACAAATTTTTAGTTATTGGGTCGTGGTTATCAATTTTCATCGCTTTGGTTTCCTGAATTTTATAGTTGGTTGTAATGAACGCCTACAACATATCAATGCAAAATACATGCACATTTTAATTTTTTTATCCTCATTTATATTTAGACACATTATTAACGTAAATGCTGCATTTGTCGCCCACAGTCGTCTCTCCCAGGGCCATTTGTCTGACTTTCTCGATGACTTTCGCCAGAGAGCCTGCATGCACTATTTTTTCAATCCCCATACCGACCAAATCCTGATTTCTTTATCGGCAGTTAACGCAAATACTTGACCGCTTATTGTGTGCTAACAGTGAAAATATTGCCTAGTGTCGAGATTTTGACGAAAATGTTGACCCCTTGGATAATTTTTAGGCGCTATGATGAAATTGTTTAACCACGGGCCTGATTTTGATCAATTATATAACCTACTGTAATTGAATAATTTTTATTTGATTCAAAGTACCAACAAATCCATGTTTTCAACCTTGTTAACTTTACTGGGCCAAATGGCACATTATTTGCTTTAAAAGATATGTCATAGGAATGAAGTTTCCTCCTTTCCTTCATTCCCACCTCCGACTAACCCTGTTAGGTACCCCCCCTAACAGGGTTTTTTTTGGGGGTGGGAGCAGGTAAAATAGGCCCTTATCTGCAGAACCAGTCAGTTTTTATTCTTGACTTACAATCATCTTGTTTGAACC
Organism: Gammaproteobacteria bacterium; assembly: GCA_049190255.1. Lineage (GTDB taxonomy): Bacteria > Desulfobacterota > Desulfobacteria > Desulfobacterales > JAFDCJ01 > JAFDCJ01. The sequence continues at coordinate 3,328 of JAIVWA010000510.1, forward strand.
GCAGAACCGATGAACAAGGAACCGCAGCCTGCGACGAGCTCAGCCGTGTCGAATTTCGAAAAAAAAATAGTGCCGTATTGATTCATAACTTCTGCTGTTCGAAATTCCTTGTTCGACATTCGATATTAAAATAATATAAAGAATACGCCGTTGAATCTGAAAAACGGAAGACTTAAACGCGGTTAAAATTGAGAGGAGCCGAGTGTCGAAATTTTGACACCCTTATTTGGAATTCTCGCTTTGGATTTTTAGTTGCTTTATTTCAAACAAGAGGCAGTCTTTTCCGTGTACGGCCCGGCGAACTTCGGTAACCGGCATCCGTTTGCTTTTGAATCCCATGACCCGGCATCCATGGGGAAATTGCTGATCCCATGTGACATAATAATGTATGCATTTATGGCAGGTGATGGGCATGGGTGCTGGATACTCGATGCTCGATGGCTGGATACTCGATACTGGCTACTGGTCCC
>JAIVWA010000511.1:0-397 GCA_049190255.1 Gammaproteobacteria bacterium
CCCAGCCAGGAGACCACCCACTGGATGCTGTTGGGAATATACAGCATAACTTTCCGGCCGGCTATGATACCGTTATCGCTGAGAGCAGCCGCAAACTGTTCCGCCAGGGCCTTTAATTTACGGTAAGAAAATTGGGTGCCGAGATAAACCACAGCTGTTTTATCCGGTTGACGCTCCGCGGCAGCCGCAAAGGCGGCATAAATGTTATGATTCGTTTCCATGCTTCCCTATTACTAAGTCGCTATTATTTAGACATAAGGTCGTTATTCATAGGATTGTTTTACCGCAGAGATCGCGGAGCACGCAGAGAAAAAATTAATAAAAATTATTATTGCCTCTGCGCTCTCCGCGAGCTCTGCGGTGAATTTTTTTTTCAACTGAATAGCTCTATGTCAAA
>JAIVWA010000511.1:407-1657 GCA_049190255.1 Gammaproteobacteria bacterium
GGTGACGCTCCGCCGTCGCTTCAAAGGTTGAATAAATATTATGATTCGTTTCCATGTTTCTCTATTAAGTTTGTTTTTATTCAGGTCTAATCTGAGCGATTTCCAGGTACCCACGGCCAGACCAGGCGGGCATAAAGCCCGCCCCTACACTTCTTGGAATTACGATACATTCGGAACAGAATTATGACAACTACTCTAAAATACATACACAGCGTATCGCCCGTATGACCCTATCTGATGGTTAATAATAATAGGTTCGATGGGGCAACTACGCAACTTATTGTGACGCTGGGTATTCAAACGCCGAAATAGGCGGATTTTATTTCGGGATTGTCCATTAATTCCTGACCGGTTCCCGCTAAAGCCAGCATGCCGTTTTCGATAACATATCCGCGGTCAATAACCGGCAATACGGGTCGGGCAAATTGCTCGGTGATCAGAATGGTAATTCCGGATTCTTTTCTAAGATTTGTAATGGCATCAATCAGCATGGTCTGCATCATGGGGCTTAAACCCAGCAATGGTTCATCAAGCAGCAGCAGGGCGGGTTTGAGTATTAATGTCATGCCGATAGCCAGCATCTGCTGCTCACCGCCGCTTAAAAACCCGGCCTTGCGCTTTTTTAATGGATTCAAAGCGGGGAAGATGTCGTAAACCTGCTTGATTCTCCGGGGCATATCGGATCGTTTTACCAGGTGACCGGCTATTTTCAGATTTTCCGCAACATCACTTTCAGCAAAAATCGGATGCCGCTCCCTGGATAAAACCAGGCCTTTTTTGACCCGCTCAAAGGGTTGTACCTCGGTAATGTTTTCCCCCTTGAAGACGATCTCCCCATAAATATTTATTCTTTCACCGCCCTTGCGCTGCTCTTTGATCTTCATGTCTATAATGAGACCTGAGATCGTGTTCATCAATGTGGTTTTGCCGGCGCTGTTGGAACCGATGACACCGATGATTTCACCCTCGTCGATGGTCATGGTAAAGTCGTTCAACGCCAGGGCATTTTCGAAAAAAACCATGAGGTTCTTGACTTCAAGCATAAATTACTCCGAAATTTATTGTTTGCCTGTTGAACCCGTCTGCCCGTTTGCCCGTTCAATTCAGCATGATTGCATTTTTAAACCGGAACAACCGGCTAACCGGCCAACCTCACATTACGCTTCCGACCCCAGATAGGCATTTTTGACCTCGTCGCTTTGCATGACCTCGTCGGCTTTGCCGTCAGCAATTTTTTCTCCGAAGTTCAG
>JAIVWA010000511.1:1667-3790 GCA_049190255.1 Gammaproteobacteria bacterium
TCGATACTCGATACTCGATATTTCATGGTGCACGGCTCAAGGCACAGGTCTAAAATTAGGCGTTTTCCTTATTAAAATCCGCAATCCCAAATCCCAAATCCCAAATCGAATGAATCCACAATCCGAAATTTCAAATCCGAAATCGAATCATTCGCTTCCCAGATAGGCATTTTTGACCTCGTCGCTTTCCATAACTTCGTCGGCTTTGCCGTCAGCAATTTTTTCTCCGAAGTTCAGTACGATTATCCGATCGGCGATTTTAAACAGCTCCTTTAAGCGGTGCTCGATCATGATGATGGTTTTGCCATCCTGGCGCAGTTTCTCGATGATGGGAACAATGCTGGCAACTTCCGCCAGGCTCAACCCCGAAAACAGTTCATCCAGAATGATCAGATCCGGATCGAGGGCGATCGCTTTTGCCAGTTCCAACCGCTTCAGATATCCCTGGGGCAGCACACTGGCTGTTTTGTAGGCGACGTGGGAATCCCGTTCAAATCCGACCTCTTCAAGCAGATCCAGCGCTACCGCGTCCCGGTCACCATACTTCCCGCCGGTCATCTTTTTGACCCGCGGCGAATAAAGGGGAATAATCATGTTTTTATAGGCCGGCAGCTGGTAGAACGGTTTAACCATCTGAAAGGTCCGGGCAATTCCCATACGTACAATTTTATAGGGAGCCCGACCGGTAATGTTCCGGCCGTGGTATAATATCTCGCCTTCGGTGGGTTTCACAAAACCGGTGATGAGATTGACGGCCGTGGTTTTCCCGGATCCGTTCGGACCAATCAGCCCCAACAGTTCCCCTGCGGTCAACTCAAAGTTCAAATCCTGGATGGCTTGTACACCCCCGAAATTTTTATAAAGTTTTGATACTTTGAGCAAAGGCGATGCGCCCATTATTCAACCTCCACCCATCTTTCAAACTGGTGATATTTGCGCTGGATGTAATGAAAAAGGCCTTCCGGTATGGCCACCGTAAAAATTACGAGAAACAAACCGTAGATGACAATCCTGAGCCCTCCCAGACCGCGCAGAACTTCCGACAGGGGAACCAGAATGAATGCCCCCAGCACCGAGCCGGCCAATGTACCGATTCCACCGACCACGGCCGATGCGATCGGCAAAATTGAGTAATCCAGCGCAAACACCGGCATGCCCACAAACAAATATACATGGGTCAGAAAAGCACCGGCAAAAGCGCCGATGGAGCCGGCGATAAACAAAGCCTGAATTTTAAACCAATAGATGTTGATGCCGGCGTTCATGACCGAACGATCGTTGTCGCTGATTCCTTTTAATACCAGACCGAAATCGGAATTCAGCATGCGCCGGAACCCAAAAAGAGCAGCCAACAAAACAATGATCAGCACATATATCTCCACCCACCGGGAGGGCAGGGGGGACAGACCACTGAGACCTTCGGTTCCCCCGAAAATTCGTGTGGCCTCGATAATGCGCACCAGCATCAAGGGCAGTACCAGGGTGACCATCGAAAAAAAGATACCGCGCAGTCGTAAAACCGGAATCAGAAAAGCGGTGCACAGCAGACCGCCGAAAATAGTTGCCAGGGGGATGGTAATAGAGGGCGGCCATCCCCAGTAATGGTTCATGATGCCCGAAAGATAGGCACCGGTTCCGAAAAACAGCGCCTGGCCCAGGGAAATCATACCGGTTTGAGCCAGGATATCCCAGCTGATTGCCAGGAGCGCAAAGACCAATACCGAAAGTAGGACCCTTTGCCAATAAACGCTCAGGGCAAAAGACAAGACGATCAAGCCCACAACCGGCAGCAGACGAGGCGCAGCTAAATAGAGCATTTCCCGCCAGGAGGATAATGCGAAAATGTCGCTGGATCGGGCTTTGATGCCCCTGTCTATTCTTTCCTTACGTTTTTTCATACCTGCCCTTGGCAGTAAAAGGTTGAATAGTTAATTACTCCGCCCTGAAAAATAGCATATTTATACTACCCAACCCTGTTATGGCTATTTTTCAGGGCGGAGTAATTAGTTGATTAGTGATCGGAATATGATCGATTTTATTCCTTTTCAATCCGCAATCCGCAATCTGCAATCCAAAATCCGCAATCGAACGCTTCCGCCTTCCGCATTCCCACTTCCGACTTC
>JAIVWA010000512.1:0-3762 GCA_049190255.1 Gammaproteobacteria bacterium
ATTTTAAAAAAGACTGAGCAAAGCGATTCCACCCTTCGACATTCTGCGGTTCGATATTCGATATTCTGCGGTTCGCTGTTCCGGCCACCTCTGTGTTTCCTTTAACTAATCAACCCTTTAACCAATCAACTAATCAACCAATTATTGATATCCCGGTATAAAGGTTCGGCCCAGGGCATGAATAAGATCCGGATCGGGCCGGTCATAGAAGATGCCGGTTTCCGGCCCCCGGGTGTCATCCACCCCTCTGATGAATATATAAAAAACACCACCGAAATCATCCTCATAACGATAATCCGGTTTCTGAAGTCGTAAATACTGGTGCAGGGCCAGGGTGTAAATGTGGTATTGCAGGGTGTAGTAATTAGCTCCCATGGATTTCCAAAGAGCTGCCTGGTTGTAATGCTCGAGGGTCGATCCAAGATGATTCGATTTCCAATCAAGCAGATAAAAGCGCCCCTGATGCTGAAACACCATGTCGATATAGCCTTTCATGAAACCCAGGGCGGGGGCAAAGTTAAGTTTTTCAAGTCGGGCGGGAATATTTTCAAACATGGGGTTGCGGCTGAATTTTTTAAATGTGCCTTGAAGAACCCGGGGTGTCACGGGATTTAGCGGAAAATAAAATTCCATCTCATTAATTCGGTCTTTGGGTGCCAATGACGACAGTCTAAATTGCCCGACATCCGCCTGTAATGAAACCGAAACTACCCTTGTTATTGCCCGACAAACGGTTTCCAGCCACCTGGATTCATATCCGTATTGCTTTAGTTTGTTGGCAGCCAGCTGTTCCAGATGATTTGAATTGCCGGCCGAAAAATCATAATGCTCCAAGATGTCATGAAAAAAACTGCCGGCCCGGGCTCCGCGGGGGAAAGAAAAAACCGAGACGCCATCATGATCAAGCACCGGCACCCATTCATCGGGCGGCGACAGATCCATTAACTCCCGCGTAATTGGTACCGCATCGCGATCCGGTTGATCCACATCCGAAGCACCGGTGGATACCAGGTAAGAGTAACTTGCAATTCTCCAGGAACGATCTATTTTTCCGGTAAATTTGCGACAGATAAGCCTTGCTTTGGATTCCTGCCCTTTCATAAAATCCTTATCCGAACCGGTTGACAGGGGTAACCGAACAACCTCAATGCTGTTTTGGGACCTTGCGCTTAGTTGTCGTATATCTTCACCAAGCTCGGCGTTGGTCTTGTCCTTCAAGCGCTTTTTTAAGAGGAGGACCTGATCCTCTGCCGGAAATTCGGCGGTTGGGTCGGTTCCACCGTGCAGCAGGTAGGCCAGGGCGGATGTGTCAGCGGTGTTGATGTGTCCCCAGGCAAGATAACATCTTTGTTTGGCCCGGGTCAGGGCCACGTAAAGAAGTCTTAAATTTTCAGATAAAAGCTCGTTTCTAGCCAGGGCTAAATTTTGATTGCGCGCATCCGAGCCCAAATCAAAGGTCAACTGGAGATCATCGGTGATATCATGGAAAGTAAATTCCGGATCGTTTATCAAAGAGCCTTCCCATCCGAAGGGACAAAACACCACCGGATACTCTAATCCTTTGCTTTTATGGATGGTAACAATCTTTACGGATTTTTCGTCGCTTTCCAGGCGTAGTTGATTTTCTTCAAGCCGCGGCGTCATCGGGTCACGCTGTTCGGCCAACCATTTCAATAAGCCGGCGACACCGGTCTTTTTATCTACTGATTGCCGGTGAAGTAATTCGGCCAGATGCATGACATTGGTGAGGCGCCGTTCACCGTCCAAAAAACTTAACAGCCGCTCCTTTACCTTCTCACGGACTAAAAATAAGCGTAACATGCGAATAAAGCCCTGTTGGTCCCATATTTGAAAATATTCTCTGAACCGGACCAGCCGGATTTCCCACCAGCGGGATTCGAGATCACCGGAAACCAGGTCTTGGGCTTGGATTCCCATAATTTCTGTGGCCAAAGCGGCCTTCAGAAGGGAAATGTCGGTCGGGTGGGCGATAGCATTCAATACGTGTTCAATTTCCATGGTTTCGCGGGAATCGAAAATGTTGGCCGAGGTGTACAGGACCGACGGAACATTTCGGGCGGCCAGGGTGTCTTTTATCAGCTGAGCCTGTTTATTCTTGCGGACCAAAACGGCAATTTCACCGGGCGCAACCGGTGTCGATTCTGATAACAAACGACAAATTTCGTCACCCACAGCCTCGGCAATCAGCCGGGTCGCCTGGGGCTTGTTAATGGGTTTTCCGGTGGCAGCAAATTCTTCGGAATCCAAATACCAAAGAATAAATGGGGGGCCTTTAAATTTTGCAGGCGTTGAAGGCTGCCTGGCCGGCTTGCCCGTTTCAAAGGGGATTTCATCGAAAACAAAGGGGGCTTTCACGCCTGAAAACAGGGTGTTGACGGCCGTAATTAAACTCGGCTCAGACCGCCAGTTTTCAACCAGGGTAAATTTAGCTTCGGTGCTGCGGGCGGCCTTCATATAAGAAAAGATGTCAGCTCCCCGGAAACTGTAAATGGATTGCTTAGGATCGCCGATCATAAACAGCAGGCTATCGCTGTGAGAGAAAAGACGGGTTAAAATATCATACTGGATGCTGTCGGTATCTTGAAATTCATCCACCAGGGCGGCCTTGTATCGTTGCCGAATAGAATCGGCCAGATGCCGGTCATTTTTTGTATTCAGCGCATTACGTACTGCGATCAAAAGATCATCAAAATACTGGATGTTTTTTTCCTTTTTCTTTTTTCGAAGCGCTGAGGCGGCAAAATCAAACAGTCTGGCTTTCAGAAATATTAAATATTGTTCCATTTCAGCCTTCAGTAATTCTCCCCGGGTGAAGGCGGTGTCACAGAGATCAAAAAAGTCGTGATCGGGTGGGCGGTGATTTTTTTTGGTTGATCGGGTCAATTTGGCAGCCGTGAATCTTTCGAAATTATCAAAGAGGGGAAATCCGATACTTTGGGGGTGGGTCAGATGATCCATGGCTTGCGCCAGTGCAATTATTTTTAGTTCTCTTCCGGTTATCTCCCGCTGATCGGCGCCGGCTTCCAGGCGACCATAGATGTTGGCCTTCAGGGCCGGATCCATCAAGGCCTGGATGACCGCTTCCCGGGTGGAAGACCAGGCCTTCCTTACTTCATCCAGCACAACCCGAAAGGGCTGGAGCGTTTCCAGGACCGGTTCAGAGGACTCGGGAACTATTTTTATATCCGGCGTTTTTATTTTCTCCAGCAACCTTAGAAAATATTCCGGGCCTTTAATCCGATTCAGCGCAAAACTGATCAATTCCAGCGGTGCGGAATAAAAGGTATTTCTCCAAAAATCATCTACGACTTCCTGAATCAGAAGGGTCTGGTTTGAGACCAGTTCCGTGTCGAATAAATTGTTGGTTTCAAAGGCATTCTCATGAATAATGCGCTGGCAAAAGCCATGAATGGTAAAGATAGCGGCTTGATCGAAATCAATAAGGGTTTCATGTATTCGCAGGCCCGCCGCTTTAGGGTCGGGGGATGTTTTTACCAGAGAATCGATAAGGGCATCATCGCTGCCACCGGCAGCAAAAGCGTCCTTAGCTAGTACCAGTTTGCTTCGGATCCGGTCTTTAAGCTCTTCGGTAGCGGCGTTGGTAAATGTCAGGACCAGGATCTGATCGACCTGCAGCTGCATTTCCAGGATCAGTCGAATAAAAAGACCTTCAATATTGTAAGTCTTTCCCGTACCGGCGCTGGCTTCTATTAAACTGCTGCCTTCAAGGGGCGCATTTAG
>JAIVWA010000513.1:0-3746 GCA_049190255.1 Gammaproteobacteria bacterium
AATTTTATAGGGGACGAGGGACGACGACGAAGTCTGTACTCTGTAACCGCGTATGGAACTTCATGAAAATGACATTTGATTCCATGAAGTTTCATACAAGAGGTTCGGGGGTTCTGTATAAAAGCGAATGTCGAAGGAATGTATTCTGCCCGTCGTGAGCTTTTGTGTCGAACGGCCCGTCGTGAGCTTTTGGTCGAACGGTCTATTTTAAAAAAGATAGAGCGAAGCGATTCCACCCTTCGACATTCGACATTCGATATTCTGCGGTTCTGCGGTTCGCTTTTTTCACGATCCCATCATTCGTCAATCGTCATTTTTTTACGGGCTTCTAAGCGGGCTTTTAATTTGGGAAACTTATTCATATCTGTATGGGGCAAAAAGAGGGCGGCAACATAGTTATCCATGAAGGATGGCGTATCCGAAAGCTCAAAATTGGTCATTTTTTTGGTAACTTCGACCACATCCCTGCGGATGCGGTTGGTCAGCGAACTCATTTTAGCGCCCATCAAGGAACCGTTGCCAATAAAGGTGACCTTGTCCGAGTCCATTTCCGGCAGCAGACCGATGGTCATGGCTTTTTCAAGATCGACATAGCTGCCGAATCCGCCGGCCAATATAATTTTCTCAATGTCCTCAATGCCCATTCCCACCTCTGTCAGCAGGGTCATGCAGCCGCTGTAGATGGCACCTTTGGCCCGTATGAGATTTTCGATGTCGATTTCCGTCAGGGTAATATCGCGGTCGATCTGGGTTTCATCCTGCCAGGCCAGCACGTACTCATAGACGCCGTTGTCTTCGCGGATACGGGGGGTGTCCAGGTCACGGTCAAATTTACCCAGATTGTTAATAATCCCCAATTCGAACATAACGGCTACCATAATAATCAATCCGGACCCGCAAATACCTTTGGCCCGGACATTGCCGATGGTGATAATCATGGGCTCGAGGGTGATCGGATCAATTGAGAAATCTTCGATCGCCCCTTTGGCCGCCCGCATCCCGAATTTCAACCCTCCGCCTTCAAAGGCCGGACCGGCGGAACAGGCCGCACATGCCAGCCAGTCTTTGTTGCCGATCACGATTTCGGCATTGGTACCGACATCCATATAGAGGGTCAGGGCCTCGGATCGATATATCCCCGATCCCATCACCCCGGCCACAATATCTCCGCCCACATAGCTTGAAACCGCCGGGTAAACCAGTGCGGCGACATGTTCGCCCAATTCCATGCCCAGGTCGGAGGCCTTGATGGGGGGATAAAGCGTGGCGGCCGGCACATAAGGTGCGCGCCTTATGGACCGCGGATCAACCGCCAGCATCAACTGCGTCATGGTCGTGTTGCCGGCCAGCGTGATGGTCGAGATATTCTCCGGATCCACGCCGGATCGTTTGACAATCTTGGTTAAGATCTTATTGATGGTTTTAATGACGACCTCGTTTATTTTTGCCAGACCGCCGGGTTTTTCCGCATACACGATTCGCGAAATGACATCCTCGCCATAACTGATCTGTCCGTTAAACTCCCCGTGCTCGGCCAGAACTTCACCGCTGATAAGGTCGATAACCTGGCCATATATTGTGGTCGTACCGATATCCATGGCAATGGCATAACTTTGATCGGACGTATTGCCGGGCTGAACATTAATAATACGCGTTTTGCCGACATCCCGCACGGGTCGCACCAGGGTTGCCGTAACCTTGAAATCATCTTCGCGGATCACCGGCGATATTTTTCGAATCATCGCAAGGGTGACATCCAAACGATGCTCATCGTGTTCAAGCTGCAGGTAGCTGATCAAACGGGTGATATCCGGCAGGTTGTCCTGAATCGTGGGTGCGGGAAGTTCCAGATATTTTTTTTCAACGGGAGCAATGAACAGCCCCTTTTCTTTCAACTCCTCGAAATTCATTTCCCGGATATGGGCCGTTCGGCGCGGTGCGGCCTGCATTTTAAGCACGCTGGCATCAAGGGTCGATTCGACGGGAATGCGCACGACCAGGTTGTTTTTAACAATTGCCTGGCAGGCCAGGCGGTAGCCTTTTTCCTGGTCTTCCTCGCTGAGCTTTTCTGAAATGCCGCCGTCCACGGTGCCGTCCTCAATCAGGACCCGACACTTTCCGCAAACCCCTGCCCCACCGCAGGAAGCATTCACATGCACCCCGGCCTCCAGGGCCGCGCGGATAACCGTATCGCCGTCCTGAACCTGAATCGTCGTCTCGTAAGGTAAAAATTTAATTGTGTGTGTCGTCATTGCTGTGTTCCTATTCTATTTCTATATCCGTGTTTTAAAACCTTTATGAGGCCCAGGATGGATGACAGATGAATAAGGTTTCGGGTGTCGGGTGTCAGGTGTCAGGACTTTAATAAGTGAATACAGAATCTGAGCCTAAATCCCAACCCGGATAAACCGGAAAGAATAGCCACAAAGGCACCAAGACACTAAGAAAAAATGTTTAATTAATTTAAACTTCGTGCCTTGGTGCCTTGGTGGCGAAAATATTTTGTTAGATAAGTCCTTCGCAAACATGATGTGATTTCAATAAATAGGTACTAAATGATCGTAAACAAAATGGGTTAGGTTTTTATCTATTTAATTTATCAAGAAAGATGTAAATAGAGATGCAATTAGGGAAAAAATTGTCCAGTTCCCAGTAGAGGTTCGTCAAAGCCGGCATCCGTATGCCGGCTTTTTTTAATTGCGCATCCGGCCTAACAAATCCTGATCATAAAAAATTGAGTGAGATTATCTATGACCATTGCCATTGAGGATGTGGTTCAAAAAGTGGATGTCTGGCGGGGCAAGCAGTTAGATATTCAAGAGATTCCAGGGGGCCTGACAAATAAAAACTTCCGGGTGAATGTTGATGAACAATCCTACTTTGTGAGCCTTCCAGGTGCCAGCACCGAGTTTCTGGCAGTGGATAGAGACAATGAATATTACAATACCAAGGCTGCCGCCGCCGTCGGAGTCGGACCCAAAGTGGTGCACCATCTGCCCGACCTCCAGGTAATGGTGCTGGAATTTGTAAAAGGTGATACCATGACCCTCGAGACTATGGCAGCCCCTGGTATGCCGGTTCGTCTGGCTCAGTCTCTTAAGAAATTGCACGCCGGCTCGCGGTTTTTAAAAGATTTTAATGTGTTTCGGCTGGTAGAATATTATCTGCGCATTGTTGATAAACAAAAATTGCGCATCCCTGATGGCTACCGCAATCGCATGACCGTGCTTCGCCGGATGGAAAGCGCCATGAGCAGGCCTGTCTTTACTTCAGTTCCATGTACGAATGATCTGGTAGCCGAAAATATAATAGATGACGGACAAATGCTGCGGTTGATTGATTTTGAATACAGCGGCAATAATGATCCCTGCTGTGAGCTGGGTAACGCCTGCCAGGAATTGCAGTATAACGAAGATCAATATGCTGAATTATGCGCTGCCTATTTTGGAGAATCATGCAGACACCTGTTGGCCCGTATGCATTTATACTCCATTATGTCGGATTTTATTTGGACCCTGTGGGGTGCAATTCAGCACAAAATCTCCAAGCTTGATTTTGACTTCTGGGAATACGCGACCGGACGCTGGGAACGTTGTTTAGGCATGCTGGACTCCCAAAAGTTTTCGGTCTGGCTTGAGGACGCCCGCAGGGATGATTAGGGGGACGTGTTGCGGGTTGCGAGTTGCGGGTTGCGGGTTACGGGTTGCGGGTTGCGGGTTGCGGGGTTCGGGGTGCTAGCTACGCGC
>JAIVWA010000514.1:0-3743 GCA_049190255.1 Gammaproteobacteria bacterium
TTACTCCGCCCTTAAAAATAGCATATTCAGGGTAGTAAAGATCCGGGTCCAGAGGGCCCGGCTTTGGTCCACCCCAGAGGGGTGATATGGGTGATTACCTTTGCCAGCAGTGTTCAGGTTTCAGGCTCAAGTAGGTGTCAGGTGTCAGGTGTCAGGCTGAACGTCAGAGTGTCGAAAAAGCGCCCTTGTGGAGACGCCATATTTTAATGTTAAGGCTTCAGAAATTACGTTCATAATTGCTGACACTGAAACCTGACACCTGAAACCCATGAAAAGATATGATCTATGGTAGAACCGATTATCTCTGACCTGGCCCAGAGGACCAGGTTTTCAATTTTGAATAAATATTTTACCTACACCTGATATCGCTATTTTTCAGGGTGGAGTAATTAGAAGAGGTCGTATTCCTTTTCGAAGCGGGTTATGTCTGCTTCATATAACAGGGTCTGGTCGATATCATCCAGACCTTTGATCAGTTGGTCCCTGGCCCCGGGCGATAGATCGAAATGGTAGACCGTTGGTACTGCTCCCTGAAATTCAACCTGCTGTTTCTCCAGGTCAACTGCCGCTTGCAATCCGGTGTGCGCATTAACCAGATCAAAAATGGCGTTCACTTCAATTTCCGATAATTCGATCACCAGCAACCCGTTTTTGGTGGCATTGATTCTGAAAATATCGGCAAAAGCCGGTAGGCGCTGGCCACCGGCCTCTTTCCAGGGAGCAATCACCACCCGGTAGCCGTCCTGAACCAACGCCCAGACGGCGTGCTCCCGGCTGGAGCCGCACCCGAAATTATGGCGACTCACCAGGATGGAACGGCCTTCAAACCGCGGCTGGTTGAGCTCAAAACTCATGTCGGGCTCACCGTCGGGTGTGTAACGCCAGTCAAAAAAAGCATTCGGCCCGTATCCGGTGCGCTTGATCGATTTTAAAAACTGTTTAGGGATAATGGCATCGGTGTCCACATTGGCCCGGTTGAGGGTGGCAACAATGCCGGTGTGGGTGGTGAATGTTTTCAATTGTCTTCCTTTTTGTTTACGATTATTTAGTATCTTAGAAATTATATATCTGCCTTTTATGGCAAAAAAACAAAACACAAGCACCAAATTTCAAATAAATTCGAAATTCGAAATTTCAATGACCGAAACTAATTGCTCCAATTCGCAAATGCGGTAACTTATACATAGGTGTTAGATCAACTTATTTGCCTGCTCAACTCCTGAGTAAGTAAATTTGTGATAGCATTGCCGAATCGATAGATTTGGCAATGAGTGTATTCACTATCATACCCTTTGTTTGAGATTTGGATTTTTGGTCATTGGATATTATTTGTAATTTGTGATTTGTGATTTGTTTTTTCCGGCTTGTCCGGGTTAGGATAGTACTAACTATTTTCATCTCAATTGTAAACAGGGTTTTCGTCTTAATACCTGAATTTTAGAGCAACAATCATCGGCGCAGGCCAATGGCGGCAACTTGACCTCAAACTTCGCTAACTGTTATTTGGGTGCAAAATTCAGGTATTAAGAGAAAGAAATCAAAATCCATCCATCACGGTCCCGGTAGAATTGCGCTTGACCTGTAAAGAGAGCCATCTTATGTTTATGTGAATGGATACTCAAGAATTGAAAAGTTTAACCCGTCAGGTTCTTCAAAACTGTGACATATCGGATGCCTATCATGCCGGACTATATTCAATCTGCGGTTTGGCGTTGCGATTGCGCGATTTATACAAATGGGAAAAACAGCTGCCGCCCTGGGAGGAACGGGATTCATCCGAAATCCTGGACTGGATTGAAGCTAAAGAAACCCGGTGGGAGGCGTTTGCTGAAAATGAATATGAGGAATTGTGCCTTTTCGGTAAAAACTTCGATCCCTTTGATTCCGATGGGGTCAATGCGGTATTGGAACCCCACAATATCTACTACGGCGCCGGATATGCCCACAGCCTTAAACCCACCTTTTTTCTGGCGGTCATTGAGAATAAAACCCGTTCAAATGGATACAATATTTACACCCTCGGCCGGGAGTTGGCGCGGGATTTGTTAACCATTCCGGCGATGTCCCAGAATGACAGCGTTCTTTTGCGGCAGGAATCCGCTAATTTATTCCTGTGGGATAAAATATTTTATATCAAAAAATCCGGCCGCCCGGCCCTAAATTTTGCGCTGGAACACTTAGGAATTACCGAAAAGGATCCCACCGTGTTGCGGCAGCACCTCCCTGAGATTTTTGCGGCTGTAAAGGACACTTATATTTATCACGAGCTGGGTGAAATACAGGATACGACCTTTGATCGGGACATCTGGCGGGAGATGGTTGCGGCGTTTCCTTTTTCGCCGGTGGAGTTCATAGCACGGGCCCTCAAAGATCTTCTGGCGGATACCAATGGATACGGAACATTGCACCACATCATTCAAAGGCGCCATACCGCCGGCCTGGCTTTCTATGTTGCATTTATCGACGGACTGGCCAAAGAATTCTTTCCGGAAATCAGCATCGCTTTTCAGAAGTTTGCCAAATCTGAAGATTGGCACATTATCGAACAGGCTGTGGCCGATGGTCATCAGACTGCCAAAAAGCATACGATGCTGATACTGGATATCTATCGTGATGGGGTGAAAAAAGATAACCTGGAATGGGCGCAAACAGAGATACAGAAGCGTCTACTCGGAAAATACATCAAGAAACCGTGAAAGGAGTTCTCTTTTGTCCCAGGGTATGCTGATTAATTTTTCAGGGAAAACATGCTATTGATAGACTCCTCAAATTCTATCAAGCGAGGTTACGCCTATGTATCCATAGCCGCGATTTTATGGGCCGTATCCGGCTCTGCATCAAAGTATCTGTTCAACAACGGGCTTTCGCCGTTCCAGGTAGTACAACTGCGGACAACCATTTCATTTGCGGGCCTTTTATTTTGGCTGAGTTTCCGGCACCCTTCACTGTTGAGGATCTCTCCCAGGGACAGTATTTATTTTCTTCTGTTAGGCATATTTGGAATTGGAGCCGCTCAATTTTTCTACCTGTTTGCTATCAGCAAGATTAATGTGGCGGCTGCCATCCTGCTGCACTACACCGGCCCCGTTTTCGTTACCCTGTATTCGGTCGTTTTTGCACGCTATAAGCTTCGCCCTGCAACTGTTATAGCGATCCTCGGGACTTTGACCGGCTGTTTCCTTGTCGTGGGAGCCTATAATATAGACCTGCTTGGTGTGAACAAGGCCGGCATTATCGGCGGTCTTCTGGCGGCGGTTGCTTTTGCCACCTATTCACTTTTAAGTGAGTATGGTATGCGCAAATACAATCCCTGGACGGTGTTGTTTTATGCCTTGCTTTTTGCGGCCCTGATCTGGAACATTCTGCATTTTCCATTGGAGGCCTTTTTTCATGCCTATTCTCCGGTTGCGTGGTGGTGGATATCCTTTATCGGCGTGTTCGGCACTATTCTGCCGTTCGGCTTTTACTTTGAAGGTATTAATCTGATCCGCTCCACCCATGCCAGTATTACCGCCACACTGGAACCGATAACGGCCGGCGCTTTATCTTTTATCTTTTTAAAGGAAACCATGGGGCCCCTGCAAATATTAGGGGGTGTTCTGGTAATCGCTTCCATTATATTGCTGCAGCGCAAGCAGAATATGGATGAAAATGCTCCGGGGGTGATTCGATCTCAAATAAGCGGAAATAGCAGAAGGCGGTAAGTTTACTATTCGGGGGCAGGGAGCATAAGCGCTAAGTTA
>JAIVWA010000515.1:0-3738 GCA_049190255.1 Gammaproteobacteria bacterium
ATACATTCTTCCCGGGGCGATAGATCCCCATACCCACATTTCCATGCCGTTTATGGGAACGAGCGCCCAGGATGACTATGAGACCGGCACCAAAGCCGCTGCCTGCGGAGGGGTTACCTGCGTGGTGGACTTTGATCTCCAGCAAAAGGGCGAAACCCTTCTCGAAGCTATAGAACGCAAGAAATCGTGGGCCGAAGGCAAAGTCTGTGTCGATTATTCCCTGCATCCGGCTGTCATGGATCCCAGGCCGGACGTCATCGCAGAAGTCAAAAAAGCCTGTCAGGAATACGGCACGCCGAGTTTCAAGATTTTCATGGTCTATGATTTCCGGGTGGATGACGCCACCATGATCAAGCTGCTGGAGGAAACCAAAAAATACGGCGGCCTGGTCCAGGTCCATGCCGAAAATGTTCACATTATTGATCACATGAATCAGGTGCTGGCTGAAGAAGGCAAGCTGGAACCTTATTATCATGCGGTCAGCCGTCCGAACATTGCCGAAGAGGAGGCTATCTACAGGGCTACCAAAATGGTGGAATTGACCGGCTCCCGAATTTATATCGTTCACCTGTCTTCCAAAGAAGGGCTTTGGGTTGTCAAACAGGCCCGGGATCGCGGAGTGAATGTGTATGCCGAGACCTGCCCCCAGTATTTGCTGCTGGATGAAGAACGCTACAAAGAGCCGGATTTCAACGGTGCCAAATACGTCATGTCTCCGCCGTTGAGAACCAGGGAAAGCAATGATGCCCTCTGGGAAGGTCTGAGAGGCGGCGATTTACAGGTGGTGGCCACCGATCATTGCCCCTTTGATTTTAGCGGCAAGAAGGATATGAACGGCAAAGATGATTACAAAGTAATCCCCAACGGTGCACCCGGAATTGAAACCCTGATGATGCTGCTGCATTCCGAAGGAGTGGTCAAGGGCCGCATCAGCCTCGAGCGTATGGTGGATGTGTTATCTTCCGGAACCGCCCGGATGTTCGGCTTAAAAGACAAAGGCGAGATCGCCGTGGGCAAGGATGCCGATATCATCGTTTTTGATCCGGACCGGAAGTTTACCATCACCCAGAGCAAGCTGCATATGAATGTGGATTATACACCCTTTGAAGGTGTGGAAATCACCGGTATGCCCAGTTCCGTGTATTCGCGGGGACTTAAAGTTTCCCAGTGGAACGGTGACCAGATGGAGTTTGTGGGTGAGGTGGGTCGGGGACGGTTTGTAAAACGTGAACCGTTCGAACCCATTTAAAACAGATGACCCGTCTTCGCCTGACGGCTTCCGACTTCGCTTTTAGCTTCGCCGGGACAAGTCGCCGCGGCAAGCAGATGACAAAAGACAAGGGGAAAGGGTTTGAGGTTAGAGGTTGGAGGCAGAATAGCTTATGGCTCATCATTTAGCTATTCAACAATTTAGCCGGTTTACTAAAACAAAACGATCCATTAAGTCCTGTGGGAGCGGCTTTCAGCCGCGATTAACTCGGTCAGGCAGATACGCATGATCGTGGCTAAAAGCCACTCCCACCCACCAGTAATGCTAAAATGACCCTGGATTCCACCATCCCGCGACTTCCCGGTGATCCGGGACATGCCGAAACCTTTTCCTTTGCGGTCAGATTATGCGGATGGCAGTTGACTCAGGGCAGTGCTGTATTAAATTATTGATTATTTCTGCATCCTAAATAGCAGGGAGGCATGTTCATGGAAAAACAGAATCTGTTGGATGGAAGAAGACTTCTCATCGTTGATGACGAACCGGATGTATTGGATGTTTTAGAAGACTTGCTGACCATGTGCAAGGTTACCAAGGCGTCTAGTTTTGAACAGGCCAAAGATTTGCTGGAAAATCAGTATTTCGATATGGCGATATTGGATATCATGGGTGTTAAAGGTTATGAACTGTTGGAAATATGCAACCAAAAACGGGTGATCGGTGTCATGCTGACCGCCTATGCCATGACGCCTGAAGATATTAAAAAATCCTATGAAAACGGGGCAGCCTCCTTTGTCCCCAAGGAAAAGATGGCGGAAATTACAACCTATTTAACCGATATTTATGAAGCCAAAGAAAAAGGCAAGAATTTGTGGTGGCGCTGGTTTGACCGCCTGGCGGACTACTGCGAAAGGAAATTCGGTCCCGACTGGCAAAAGGACCATGGTTTCAAAGTCCGATGAGATCATAGTTATTTAGAATACATCCAACCATCCTCCCGCGCTTTTTATCGCCAAGGCACTACTGTACTGTCCCAAACAAAAAAAATCTTGACATCAAGCCACAATCGCCTTACAAGTTAGTAAGATAAGAAAAAAAGTAAGGAGCATATTATGGCCATAGCAACTCTCACAACTAAAGGTCAAGTTACCATCCCAAAGGAAATAAGAGAATCTCTTAAATTGCATACGGGTGATAAAATCGAGATCATTGTCACAGAAAAAAGAGAAGCCATAATCAGGCCTATATCCAAGAAAGTAGATGACATTTTCTGCAAATTACACAGGCCTGGCAGAAAAACTGTGACTCTTGAAGCTATGGATGATGCTATTAGAGACAGAATGAAGGATAAATTTAAATGCAAGGAGTAGATACAAATATTTTAATTCGTTTCTTAATTGGCGATGATGAGCAGCAAGCTAAGACAGTTTACAATATTTTCAAAAAGGCTGAATCAGAAAAAGATGAACTATTTGTGCCCATACTAGTAGTATTAGAATTGATTTGGGTCTTAGAATCAGTCTATGGGATTCCAAGAACTGAAATTTTAGATTCGATAAGCGAACTTTTACTAATGCCAATTTTAAAATTTGAGCATCAGTCAGTTTTGCAACAATTTACACTATCTGCACAAGCAAACAGATATGATCTTTCAGATCTTTTAATTGCTCATTCTGCCAAGATCCAAGGTTGTGCAACAGTTCTTACTTTCGACAAAAAAGCATCCAAATTCAAACTGTTTGAACTTGCAAAATGACATAATCGGGTAGCCGGGGGTTTCATCTCCAGGCCCGGGTGCAAATCAAAATTGTTGATGATTCAAGTTTCAGGTGTCAGATTTCAGCCCAGCCGCCGGCCAAAAAAACGGCCGGTCAAATCGAAAAAGAAACTAATAATTCACCGCGGAGCTCGCAGAGAACGCTGAGAAAAAAAAATTAAAATAATCTCTGCGATCTCCGCGTGCTCTGCGGTGAGATACTTCTTGAAAATGGCATCAGATTTCATGAAGTTTCATACAAGTGTTCAGGCTTTAACTCTTATTACAGACCTCGTTGAATAGTTGACTGGTTGATTAGGTAAATTATAGTTATAATTTCAGAATGTTACGATTGTTGAAACATGAAGTGTCCAATTATTTTGCAAATATGGGATAAATCTAAATTTACAACCACTTAACCAATCAACTAATCAACTATATCTGTATTATCTGATTTTCTATTAAGACTGGAAAAAGGAGGCATACAAATGAAACTTTTTAAGTGGGCGTACATCATCCTTCTTCTCTTTGCGGCATTTCTGGTTTCACACGTCCAGGCTCAGGATTTAATCGTCTACCCGGCCAAAGGGCAGAGCAACGATCAGATGGAAAAGGACAAATTCGAGTGCTACAGCTGGGCCAAAGGACAGTCCGGCTTCGATCCCATGCAGATGCCCACGGCCAGCTCGCCGCCGCCGTCCCAGGAAAGAAGAAGCGTGGGCGGCAGCGCGCTCGGCGGTGGCTTGTTGGGAGGTGCCGGCGGGGCGGTTGT
>JAIVWA010000516.1:0-3733 GCA_049190255.1 Gammaproteobacteria bacterium
AAAGTTTCATGGTAATTATGGCGCATACACAAGCGTTAAAGTCGAAAATTTAAAAATTACTGAGCAGAAAAGTTTGAAGTGGTATAAATCCCCTGCAGATGAAACAGCCAATGTGCACCGTGGTTTTTGTTCAGAATGTGGATCATCTCTTTTCTGGCACCCAAAAGATCGGCCAACCATTGCAATAGCTGCAGGTTCATTAGATTCACCGACAAACCTAAAAACAATTGGTCATATTTGGTGTAGCCAAATATCGGATTTTTATAAAATTGAGGATGATCTTCCTCAATTTGATGAGAGATGGAGTACCTAAAATAGAGAAGGTTTTCATAATTAATTGCAAACCAGCTAACAAGGCGGTTGCACCTGATCGCAGGCTATGAAAAGGGGGTCGCCCAGCCAAAGATTTGATAACAAAGCATTTCTCTTTAGTATACTTATTCCAACTATTGCATGCATATCTGGAATTGGCTCGATACTTATCAGAACCGCAGCTCACTTCCAATAGTTTCAGATTAATTTAACGGTTACCAGAGATAACGAATTGGGTACTGTGTAATAAGCGGGTCAGGGGTAAGAATTGTTAGCGAATGTTCAATGGCCTGACACACAAGCATACGGTCAAAAGGATCTTTGTGGGGAGTAGGTAGTTTACATAGGTGCAGAGTGTCTTGTTCCGATAAATCTAAACGGGTAACCAGGTGTCTTTTACGCTCTTTGGGAATAAATTTATCAGGTGAAAGAGGAAGAGGCAATTTGCCCAAGCGATATTTAACATTGATTTCCCAGGCAGAAACAGCACTTAGATAGACTATATTTTGCGGGTCGGAAAAAGCGTCAATTGCATTAGGAGACAGCGCTTCACTTCCTTTAGTCAACCAGAGAAAAGTGCAGGTGTCGAGTAGAAGTTTCACGAGTCTTCGCCATTAAAAGCAGCAACAATATCATCCGGGAGAGGCTCAAAGAAAGCATCGCTAATTTGAAAGTCAGGGTATTCTTTGCCAGCCAGACCAATTGGGCGTTTTTTGTTTGGTGGTGCCGCAATCGGTTTTATTTCAGCAATAGGCACATTTCGTTTGCAGACTATTACTGTTTCTCCGTTGCTAACTTTTGCAAGGCAGCTTGAGAAATGGGCTTTTATTTCATTTATATTTAAGTTTATCATGGTCCTATTGTAAGTCATCATGTTGGTCATGTCAACAATATATTTAGAATATGAGGGTCAAAGCTTGAATACAGACTAAATTCGGCCAGCTTAATTCACTGTTCAAGGTTTGACCCTGCTATCAGCAGTGAGAGCGGCTTTCCAGCCGCGATCAATGGAAAGAGAAGGGTTATATTTAAGATGCGATTCCACTTCTTTCCCTTGGATATATTTTACCCACCCATCCATTTTAATGCTACCAAATCGGGTATAAAATAACCACCCCTCATGATGACAGTGCAGGCGATATATAGTCAACACAGCAATAGCAGCAATTTATCTACCCTGGTATAGAAATTGCTGTTATTATACACGAAACGAACATTTAAAGGAGGATAAGATGGCTTTGGTTGAAATCGATACCATCTCTAAAAATTACCAGATGGGTGAGGTCCAGGTGCAGGCGCTGAAGAACGTATCCCTTTCCATCGAGGAGGCGGCCTTCGTATCATTCGTGGGTCCTTCCGGAAGCGGAAAAACCACCATGTTGAACCTTATCGGATGTTTGGATAAGCCTACGGAAGGAAAGATCATCGTGGACGGAAAACAGGTGGCAAATTTGAATCGTAAACAGAGTGCGGTCTTCAGGGGGTCGGTTTTCGGATTTATTTTCCAGGCCTTTAACCTTTTCCCGGTGCTGACGGCTTATGAAAACGTGGAATACCCATTGGTAATGATGAAAAATGAACCGGTTTCAAACCGCAAAGAAAAGGTGTTGGAAGTACTTGAAGCCGTAGGAATGTTCCAGCAAAAAAACAAACGCCCCGATCAGCTCTCAGGCGGTCAGAAACAGCGGGTCGCCGTGGCCCGGGCCCTGGTGACCCGCCCGAAACTGGTATTGGCTGATGAACCCACGGCAAACCTTGACCGCAAAACCGCCCTAAACGTTATCCGCCTGATGCGCGACATGCGGGATAAATTCAACACGACATTCATTTTCTCCACTCATGATCCGGGTATTATGCAAGAGGCGGAGGTTATGCACACCCTTGAAGATGGCCGACTGATCCATTCCAATCAGCGTTCAACAAGTGTACAGGAGGGAAAATGATCCGAATTTTTAAAATAGCCGTTCGTAATCTGATGCGCTACAAAAGACGAACCCTGCTTACCGCTCTGCTGATCACCCTGGGAGTGCTGATGGTCATTCTTTTTTCAGGCCTGTCCGGATCATTCAAGGCGATGATGATCGGCCAGATTACCGATGCCAACCTTTCCCAGATACAGATCCATAAAAAAGGGTATGTCTCTTCCATGGACGCAATACCCCTGAACCTCAATCTGGATCATAAAGGATATGCCAAAATCGAAAATGTTCTCAACAGTCACCCGGCCGTTGATGCATGGGCGCCAAGGATAAAGCTCGGGGCCATGCTGAGCAACTATGCAGAGACCACCAACATCCGGCTGAATGCCATCGATCCGGAAAAAGAGATAAAGGTGTGTCCTGCCGTCGGGGACCGGATGGCATTCGGGAATAAGGGATCTCGGGAAAAACTCATCGAACCGGGTGAGATCATCATCCCGGACAAACTGGCCAAAGGAATGAAAATCCGGCTGGGAGATACCATGGTACTGGTTGCCAACAACAAGGACGGCTCGGTGAATGGACTGAATTTTACCGTGGCAGGGATCACTGAGACGGTTATCGGTCCCCAGGGCAAAGAAGGCTATATGCATATCAAAGACGCCCGCGCCCTGTTGCGTATGGAAAAACCGGAGATCACGGAGGTGGCCGTGCGCCTGAAAAATTTCGACATGCTGGCCCCCGTTTATGAGGACCTCAAATCCGCACTGGCGAAATTTAAAAACAAAAAGGGACAGCCGGCCTTTGAAATCCATACCTGGGAAAAGCTTTCCCCCTTTTACAATATCGCCAGAATGATTGATCTGATGTCGGTTAGCATGAAACTCATTATGGTTTCAATTGTACTGATCAGTATTTTAAATGTCATGCTCATGTCCGTGTATGAGCGGGTGAGAGAGATCGGCACCATGGCCGCCATCGGAACAACGCCCGGTAAAATTATGGCCCTCTTTTTAACCGAAGGCGCTATTCTCGGCTTGATCAGTATCGCGGCCGGTAATATTATCGGTCTTTCAGGAATTTTCCTTTTAAATATCTATAAAATCCGGTTTTCTTTCGGTAGAAGTGATAATCTGCTTTTAACGCCTTCGGTCAGTTTTACCGAATTGTTCTGGTTGGCGGTTATTGTTTTGCTGGTTTCGATTTTTGCCAGCCTGCAGCCGGCCTATAAGGCCTCAAAAATGGAACCGGTAGATGCCCTGGGACATGTGTAATATGGGAAGTAACCGTTCAGGGGTTCAGGGTTCAAGGTTAGACTGATTAAGGAATATCTTAAATTCTGAGTCCAATGCGGATCATTAGCTTCTTAGGATAAGTCAAGTGAGCTTGTACTCAAGTTTCATAAAAATATAAAGAAAGTCATAACGCCATTAACCGTGAACCTCTGAACTGTGAACGCTT
The DNA here is from genome assembly GCA_049190255.1 of Gammaproteobacteria bacterium. GTDB lineage: Bacteria > Desulfobacterota > Desulfobacteria > Desulfobacterales > JAFDCJ01 > JAFDCJ01. Next base: position 3,693 of record JAIVWA010000516.1, read on the forward strand.
ACTAAGAGAGGAAAAAAATGATAAAGTCACTGTCGATAATT
>JAIVWA010000517.1:0-3724 GCA_049190255.1 Gammaproteobacteria bacterium
CTGCACCGTGCGTTCGCTTCCGACCGGCTCGAAGGATCCGTCCTGAAGCACCCGTAGAAGTTTTACCTGAGTGGCCGGGCTTAACTCGCCGACTTCATCGAGAAATATAGTCCCGTCATCGGCCAGCTCAAATCGTCCTTTGCGGTCACGGTGCGCGCCGGTGAAAGAACCTTTGACATGACCAAATAGCTCCGTTTCGAGCAGGCCTTCAGGCAGGGCACCGCAATTGATGGGCACAAAGTGGTTGTGTGCCCGTTTGCTCTCTTTGTGGACGGCCAATGCCGCCAGCTCCTTGCCGGTACCGCTTTCGCCCTGTATCAGGACAGCAGCATTTGTGCGGGCAACCTGTCTGATCGTATCAAACAATTCCAGCATTTTAGGACTACTGCCAACAAGCCCCCAGAATCCCTCCCGGGCTTCCTTGGGAGCAAAGGCACTGATCGTGCTGAGGTTTTCGATCATTAGAATGCTGAAGGATTCATCATCGAAAGTAAACGGAAATGCGCTGAGAAACAGGGTCAGATCTCTTACCTGGCCGTCGATTATTAATTGAAAATGGGCGCTGGCCTTTTGATTCTGGTTTGTATCAAGGGCCTTAATTGTTAGCTTTTGAACCTCACAGTAATGGCAGCATTCCGCAAAACCGCATCCCTTTGGATGATCAGACACGTGAAGACAGCCCAGTACATTCCCGGTCCCTTTTCCGATAACGGTCTGCTTGCTAATCATCAAAACACGTTCAGAAATGTTGTTTACCGCCCGGACACGGCCCTTTCGATCAACCACGACCAGGCCGCAGGGAAGGGAGTTCACCAGTGTACTGGCGAAGCTGTTATCAAGTAGTAAATTGTTGTTCAATTTAGCACTCAACCTTCAGTATAAATTAGATTGAATAAGAAAACCCGGCTCAGCTAGCAGGCAACGGTGTGTGGTCAGCAAAAATCGAGATGGATTACCACTTGAGGAGCAACTCTGGAAGAAATCGAATTTTGAATAGTTTTTGAATCCAATTGAGATTTATGCCACATAGTAGTACTATTTGTCAAGATAATAATGAAACAAGCTACCGTAATGAATTCTATAATAGCTCGGATCTATTTTTTGCGAGGGACAACCGATCAGTTAGGTTGTTATTTACTTTCCGAATTGTGTTCTTATTATAGGGCCTCGGAAATAAATAAATCAGCAACCTTCGTTTTATTCCGGTCAGGTGTTGGATGGATTATCTATATATTTCTCCCGAGTTTCCTCCCAATTATGTTCATTTCATCGAGCATTTGCATTCACTGGGCATCAGCGTCTGGGGAATGGGGGAGGCGGATTTTTATCATATGCCCGAACGTTTACGATCGGCCTTGACCTGGTATGTTCGGGCGGATTTGAATAACGCTGATGCTGTGCAACACGCGCTGGATGAGCTATTGATGCAAAAGCACGCTTCCGGGCATGCGGGAAATTTCGACCTGGTGGAATCCCACAATGAGCAGTGGCTGACCCTGGAAGGTTTTATTAATGAAAAATACGGCATCGATGGTATCAAGCAACAGGACCTCGGCCGATTGAAGAAAAAATCCATCATGAAGCAGCTTTTCAAAGACTGTGGACTGCCGGTCGCCAGGGGGGAGCGGATTACGGATATCAATCAGGCGCTGGATCTGGCCGCTACACTGGGGTATCCCCTGATACTAAAACCGGACGAGGGGGTTGGCGCCGGCGGTATTTACCGGGTTGAAAATAAAAACCAGCTCCAATCGCATCTGTCCCGAATCGAAGGGGATTATCTTATCGAGGAATTTATCGAGGCCGGTATCGTAACTTATGACGGGCTGACCGATTACGACGGCCATGTTGTCTTTGAGAATTCATTAATTTACAGTGATGGCGTTCTCGAATACGTTCTGGGAAAAGACACTTTTTTTTATGTCAGCCGTCACATTCCAGATGAACTGCGCGCAGCCGGTCAAAAACTTGTCCCGCTGTTTGACATCCGCCGCAAATTTTTCCATTTTGAATTTTTCAAAATCGGCGAAACCTATATGCCGATTGAAATTAACTGCCGGCCGCCGGGTGGCGCGATACTGGACATGATGAACTATAGTGTCGATGATGATTTGTACCGTGCTTATGCCGGCATGATAGCCGGGGGCCGGGCGGATATTCAGGCCCAAAAGAAATATTATTGTTGCTATCTCGGACGCAAGGACAAACGCTATGCCCACAGCCATAATGAGATCCTTTCCGCCTTCGGGCACAGTCTGGTGGAGCATGACTTGAACCCGCCGGTCTTCCAGCAGGCCATGGGAACTGAAAGATATATTTTCCGTTCGCCGAACGAAACGGAAATATTTGATATTGCAGACTTCGTTTTGAAGAAACAATAAAATCAATTAATAAAATCTTGTCGATTTGAATTTTCCCGATAACCAAATTAAGGAACCATTTATGAACGTTGTGTTTCTGTCTCCTCATTTCCCCCCCCATTACTGCCGGTTTTGCTCGAACCTGAAAGCGGCCGGAGCCAATGTTTTGGGTGTCGGTGACGAACCATTCGATAATCTAGCGCCGGATGTGCGCAATGCGCTGACCGAGTATTATCAGGTCGATGATATGCACGACTACGATGCCCTGGTGCGGGCCTGCGGCTTTTTCACCCACCGCTACGGGAAGATCGACCGCCTGGACTCCCTCAATGAATACTGGCTGAGCACCGAAGCACGGCTGAGAGACGATTTTAATATTTTTGGTGTGCGCGGCAGTGAAATTGATTTCATCCGCCGCAAATCCCGCATGAAGGCCAAGTTTCGCGAAGCCGGCGTACCGGTAGCCCGCGGACAGGTAGTCCAAACCGCAGATGATGCGCGCTCCCTGATTCGTGAGACCGGTTATCCGGTAATTGCCAAGCCTGATGACGGGGTGGGGGCTATCGCCACCTATCGGCTCAACGGCAACCGGGATCTCGATGCTTTTTTCGAGACCAAGCCCGATACCGATTACATCATGGAAGAATTTATATCCGGTACCATTTATTCCTTTGACGGACTGACGGACCGCGGCGGCAACCCCGTATTTTACACAGTTCACAGGTTCAGCCAGGGCATCATGGAAACCGTCAACGAAGCACGCCATATATACTACTATTCGTTGCGCGATATCCCGCCAACGCTGGAAAAGATCGGCCGTGAATGCCTCAAGGCTTTTGACGTGCGGGAACGATTTTTTCACATCGAATTTTTCCAGACGGCTGTCGATCAATATGTCTCCCTGGAAGTCAACATGCGGCCGCCGGGCGGTTATACCACCGATATGTTTAACTTCGCCTGCGATATCGACATCTACCGGATCTGGGCCGAATTGCTGGTTCATAATCGGGCAGATATTAATTATAGGCGGGATTATCACTGCTGCTATGCCAGCCGCAAAGCCCACCTGCGTTATCGGTACAGTCATGAGGACATCCTGTCGCGTTATGGCGCCTTTATGGTCCAGATCGAAAGCGTCCCCGGGGTTTTCAGCAGTGCCCTGGGCGATATCGGCTATATTTTCAGATCTAAAAGTCTGGATGAAATTTTGGAGATTGTTCGGTTTATTCACAAAACTGATGACTAAACAGAACATAGCGCTAATAGACTGAATAACTCTGTTTTTACTGGCGGAAGAAAGAACATCACAATGCAAATTGAAGAGCACCAATGGTGGCGCAAACACCTGCAGCGCGATATGGCCC
>JAIVWA010000518.1:0-3717 GCA_049190255.1 Gammaproteobacteria bacterium
TGAAAAGAAACAAAAATGGTAAACAAATTAAATCGCGGAGCGCAGCGACTTCATTATTCGATGTTCGACGTTGGACGTTCGATGTTCGATGTTGGACCTGCCCGCAATGCCTTGAAACCGGTGTGAGGCCAATTTAACCATTTGATTGATATATCCATGTTTGCACCAACCCATCGCACTATGCATGGCAGGCGGGTGTTCATCTTTCAAACAACCCCATATGATATTAATGCAGCCTAGTACCCAGAAAATATCCCAGGCAACCTACCGAACACTGTTCTGGTGCCTATTAATCGGATTTACGATCCTTCGCCTGTTTTTGGTCAATAAATTCGGTCTGGGGGTGGATGAATCCCACTATTTGCTGTATTCCCGGAAACTGGCATGGGGGTATTTCGATCACCCCCCCATGGTCGCCTTTCTGGCAGCCCTTACGACCCTGCTCGGAGACAGTGTTTTTTTTGTCCGCCTGGGCCCGATCATCTGCACCGCTGTCAGTCTGATTCTTTTAAGATACCTGGCCCTGGCCCTTTACCGGGATGAAGGCGTGGCCTTCTGGTCAGCGCTTTTGCTGCATCTGATGCCCTACCAGCAGGTGTTGATGGTGGGATTGCTGCCGGATGCCACCTTGAATCTCTTCTGGTGCGGCACCCTGCTGGCCGTGTGGCAGGCGATGAAAACCGGCCGGTGGTCGTTGTGGATCTTAACCGGTCTGCTGTTCGGTGGTGCCCTGCTCAGTAAATATCATGCCGTGTTACTGGCGCTGTGCCTGCTGGGCTATCTGATCACATCTGCCGACCATCGCTACTGGTTGGCAAAAATTCAGCCCTGGGCGGCGGCGATGATCGGCCTGGCCGTTTTTACTCCGAATATCATATGGAATGCCCGGCACGACTGGATCTCTTATTCTTATCAACTCGGCCAGGGCTCCGGCGACGGCCTGAGCTGGGGGGATTTTTTTGCGGCCGTCGGGGGTCAATTCGCCGCCTGGTCACCGCTGATTTTCGGTCTGCTGATTGCCGCCGGCATCGTCATCGCGCGGCAAAAGAAACTAAGCAGCAGTGATCGCTTTGTTATCTGGACCGGTATCCCTATTTTTGTTTTTTTCTGCCTCGCCGGGCTGACCACCAAAATTCTTCCGCACTGGACAACAGTGGGTTGGTGGACGGGCTCGATTGCCGTTGTGACGGTGGTGCTGCAAAAAGTTTCTCATCCAAACCAATCGGGCAGGCGATGGCGCCGCTGGACCATAGCCTCCGCCGTAACCGGATTTCTCCTGAGTGCCCTGCTCTACCTGGCGCTCTTTGTCCCCGTGACCCAACCGGTCTACAGCTGGGCACGGGAGGTTTCCGTGAAGCTAAACCGGCAATTTCCGGCCGTCGAACCCTTAAAACCCTTTGAACCCCGCAACGACATATCCAACGACCTTTTCGGCTGGCCGGAAATCGCCGCCCGGGTGGAAGCCATCCGGGCCCGGATGCCCCATCCGGAAAAGACATTTGTTTTCTCCCATCGATTTTTCAAGGCCAGCCAAATAGGGGTTTACCTGCATCCCGACACGGTGGTCACCTCCCTGCACCGCAAATTCGATCAGTACCATTTATGGTTTGCAGCACCGCAGCACAGCGGCTGGGATGCTTTGTTTGTCGTCGATCACCGGCGCCACCTGAAACGCGCCGCGCGCTATCAGCCCCTTTTTGAGAAAATGGATCCCCGGTTCGAACCCATTCAAATCCTGCGCCACGGTCAGCCGGCACAGAATATAGCTGTTTATAAGTACTATGGTTTTAAAGGAAAATTTGCAGAGTGAGGGCAACCAAAATCAGTTGTCATTTTGCCGGCCGGTCGGATTCATCATCTTCTTGGCCTTTTGCAGGTTATTGCTTGCACGGGTGTGATGCGGATCGAGCTGCAGGACTTTCTCCCACTCTGAAATAGCAGGCTTCAGTTTGCGCTGCATCGCATATGCCATCCCCAGATTATAATGGGCCTCGACCATTGCCGGGTCTAATTCGACCACTTTGGTATAGTGCCCAATGGCCATGTCTATTAAACCCTGCTGGGCGTAAAGGGTACCAAGGTTGTAATGGCCCCTGATAAATTCAGGATTTAATGTGACGGAGCGATTAAAATATTCCATGGACCTCTTCAAATCACCTTGCTGATGATAAATAAGTCCCAGATTGTAATAGCTCTTATGGTGACTGGGATAAAGCTTAATCGCTATTTCGAATTGCTCCCGCGCTTCATCCAGCATCCCCCGCTCCAGATAAGCCCGGCCAAGGCCTCCGCGCGCGACAAGACTGTTGGGTGAAGTCTGAACAGTTTTTGTCCACAGGTTGAAATTGCTCTGCCAATCGGGATTGCGGGCTATGGTGGCTGTGGAATAAAAACTGACAATAACGAGTATCAGTATCAGTGACACCATATTCGCCCTGGGCGGTTTGGTGATTAGTCGCCCGGCCAGTCCATAAATAATGACAGGGACCACCAGGCAAAATCCGATTAGCGGGAGATAAAGGTACCGCTCGGCCAGGGGATGGAAGATTTGGATCAAATTGGAAACCGGAAAAAGGGTGATAAAACACCACCAAAGGCCAAAAAAAATCTCTTTCGAATATCGATAGATGAAAAAACTGGTGCCGGCCAGCCCCATAACAACGGCAAAGCCAACTAGGTTCAGGCTGTTAAAAAAACTATCCGGGTAGGCAAACACATAATCGGCGGTCAAATTTGTCGGAAATATTATCAGCCGGATGAAGCTGAAAATGTGGCCGGGCAGGTAAATAATCCTCTCTAACAAACTGCCGTAGGAAGATTTCAAGGATTCGCCGGGATTATGAAAAAGGAAAAATCGTAGGAACAGATAAAACAGCGTGACGGCAATATATCCGGAATAAATGGATGCTCTTTTTTTCAATATATTCAGCAGCTGCTTGAAAGTTGGCGGATCCCGGTCGGCATCTCTCAGCATCAAGTCGTAAAGCAAAATAATTGCCGGCAGTGTTATCGCCATTTCTTTGGACAATAATCCGAGAAGATAAAATAACAGGCTTAAACAATAGGCGCCGATATTGAATCTTACATGTTCGGCTTTCAGGCGCATATATAACAGGAGTGCCAACAGATAGAAAAAGGTCGTCAGGAGATCGTCATTAAAACTGATGCAATTAACCGCCTCGGTAAGCACCGGATGACAGGCAAACAAACATCCCGCCAGCATGGCTCGCAAGCGATTTTGAAGGATGAAATTAGCCAGGCAGTAGACCAAAATGGCAGTAAGGGTATGCAATAACAGGCTTGTCAGATGATAATAAAATGGATTTAACCCGGCGATGGAATAAATCAACAAATAAGATAAGCTGGCAACCGGCCGGTAACTTGCCTCCAGACCGGCCATTTTATAATAAGACTGAGTAAACAGGGCGGCGAGAAACTTACCCGGTTGCTTTATGTACCTGTTTTCGACGATTACGCCAAAATCGTCATAGACAAACCCGTTGGACAGGGAATTATAATAAACAATTAGACAAAGAAGCATCAGCACCACAATCGGAAGCCAATGCCCGGGTGCCGTCTTTAGATTGCCCCCGCCTGATTTTTGATGGGCGGCGGCAGCCTGTTTGGATCTTTTAGATTTCATTATTCGATATTCTGCGGTTCGCTGTTCCAACCATGTGAAGGTTCATATAAAAACCGCCTCTGGCCGCGAGCGTC
>JAIVWA010000519.1:0-3701 GCA_049190255.1 Gammaproteobacteria bacterium
AAGGAATTTCGCTACCTTAGGACCGTTATAGTTACGGCCGCCGTTTACCGGGGCTTCGATCAGGAGCTTCCCCCTCACCTAGATTATCTAAACTTGCACGTATCCTCAGCTTTAAGCTGTGATACGCTTTCCCACTTCGCTTTAAGTTCCCTTCTCGTTGCCTTGCAGCATATTCAGTTAAATATGCTTCATAATACGACACGATCCAGTCTTGTGCTTTCCTGGTCGAGCGATTGTCGCCTCGATTATGAGACTTTAATCGCTTTCTCAAGTCTCTCGTTGAACCAAGATAAAATTCATCTCGATTTCGACTATAGAGCACATAAACATAAAACATCATGTGAGATCAAATAATCTAGGTGAGGGGTAACCCCATCAATTAACCTTCCGGCACCGGGCAGGCGTCACACCCTATACGTCCACTTTCGTGTTTGCAGAGTGCTATGTTTTTAGTAAACAGTCGCAGCCACCTGGTCTCTGCGGCCCTCATCAGCTCACAAAGTAAATTTGGTCACCGACAAGGGCGTACCTTCTCCCGAAGTTACGGTACCATTTTGCCGAGTTCCTTCACCAGAGTTCTCTCAAGCGCCTTAGGATTCTCACCCTGCCCACCTGTGTCGGTTTGGGGTACGGTCACTCATTATCTGAAGCTTAGAGGATTTTCCTGGAAGCATGGCATCAATCACTTCACTCTCGTAAGAGTTCGTCATCACGTCTCAGCCTTAAAAGGAACCGGATTTACCTAATTCCTAAGCCTACTCGCTTAAACCTGGATAACCATCACCAGGCTGATCTAGCCTTCTCCGTCCCCCCATCGCAATAATGAGTGGTGCGGGAATATTAACCCGCTTCCCATCGACTACGCATTTCTGCCTCGCCTTAGGGGCCGACTAACCCTGCGCTGATTAGCATTGCGCAGGAAACCTTGGGCTTTCGGCGAGGGGGCCTCTCACCCCCTTTATCGTTACTCATGTCAGCATTCGCACTTCTGATACCTCCAGCATGCTTCTCAACACACCTTCAACGGCTTACAGAACGCTCCGCTACCATGCGTGTAAACACGCATCCGTAGCTTCGGTACATATCTTGAGCCCCGTTACATCTTCCGCGCAGGCCGACTCGACTAGTGAGCTATTACGCTTTCTTTAAAGGATGGCTGCTTCTAAGCCAACCTCCTGGCTGTCTGGGCCTTCCCACATCGTTTCCCACTTAGATATGATTTTGGGACCTTAGCTGGCGGTCTGGGTTGTTTCCCTTTCCACGACGGACGTTAGCACCCGCCGTGTGTCTCCCGTGATTGCACTTTCTGGTATTCGGAGTTTGCAACGGTTTGGTAAGTCGGGATGACCCCCTAGCCGTAACAGTGCTCTACCCCCAGAAGTGATACACGAGGCGCTACCTAAATAGCTTTCGAGGAGAACCAGCTATCTCCGGGCTTGATTAGCCTTTCACTCCGATCCACAGCTCATCCCCTCATTTTTCAACATAAGTGGGTTCGGGCCTCCAGTGAATATTACTTCACCTTCACCCTGGCCATGGATAGATCGCCCGGTTTCGGGTCTACTGCCAGCAACTAATTCGCCCTATTAAGACTCGGTTTCCCTACGCCTCCCCTATACGGTTAAGCTTGCTACTGAAAGTAAGTCGCTGACCCATTATACAAAAGGTACGCAGTCACACCCCGAAGGATGCTCCTACTGCTTGTACGTACACGGTTTCAGGTTCTATTTCACTCCCCTCAACGGGGTTCTTTTCGCCTTTCCCTCACGGTACTAGTTCACTATCGGTCAGTAGGTAGTATTTAGCCTTAGAGGATGGTCCCCCCATATTCAGTCAAGATAACACGTGTCCCGACCTACTCGATTTCACACATTACAATCTTTAATGTACGGGACTATCACCCACTATGGTCAGACTTTCCAGACTGTTCCACTAGATTGTAATGCGCTTAAGGGCTGATCCCCGTTCGCTCGCCGCTACTAGGGGAATCTCAATTGATTTCTTTTCCTCCGGGTACTTAGATGTTTCAGTTCCCCGGGTTCGCTTCTACTACCCTATAGATTCAGGTAGAGATACCTGCCTTATGGCAGGTGGGTTCCCCCATTCGGAAATCCCCGGATCAAAGCCAGTTTGCAGGCTCACCGGGGCTTATCGCATGCTACAACGTCCTTCATCGCCTCCTACCGCCTAGGCATCCACCGTGTACGCTTATTCACTTGACCATATAACCCCAAATACTCAGGATTACATCATCAAAGCGAATGCTGTGTAACATTGGAATTACTTTCCCAAGCGCTATCTTGATCAAACCAAATTGTTAAAGAACAAACACTTCACATCAAATGCAAAGTACAGAACACTCCAACGAGTGCTCGCTACTTGACACTTAAAAGACACAGTGAAATTGGTGGAGCCAGGGAGGATCGAACTCCCGACCTCCTGCGTGCAAGGCAGGCGCTCTCCCAGCTGAGCTATGGCCCCTTTTTGCTGGTCTTTTTATCGTTATGCGGCGTTGTGCTCGTCACTCGCTCGGTCACATACGCGGGTATGCTCCTTCGCTCGTTCCTTCGCACGCCTTGCCTAACGACAAAAATCCTGCGCAAAAACCTTCTCTTCGATTCTCTGCAAGATTTGATTTCTGCGAAATTTTCGCTGATCAAGGCAAATGAGCGTGTCGTGTGCAATTCGCACATGAGCGCGCATTTAACACCGGGCAGCGGAAATTTGGTGGGTCTGGGTGGATTTGAACCACCGACCTCACCCTTATCAGGGGTGCGCTCTAACCAACTGAGCTACAGACCCGGTGTCACAACAACGCCGGCCTGGGCTCACAAGAGCAACAGATACACGGCTGATTTCAGCCTTACTTCTTTAGATCAGGATAATTTGTGCGGGCACTCACGCCGTAGACTGTGATGCGTTCTCTATTAAGGAGGTGATCCAACCGCAGGTTCCCCTACGGTTACCTTGTTCCGACTTCACCCCAGTCATGAATCACAAAGTGGTGAGCGCCCTCCCGAAGGTTAGACTACCCACTTCTTTTGCAACCCACTCCCATGGTGTGACGGGCGGTGTGTACAAGGCCCGGGAACGTATTCACCGCGTCATTCTGATACGCGATTACTAGCGATTCCGACTTCATGGAGTCGAGTTGCAGACTCCAATCCGGACTACGACGCACTTTATGAGGTCCGCTTGCTCTCGCGAGGTCGCTTCTCTTTGTATGCGCCATTGTAGCACGTGTGTAGCCCTGGTCGTAAGGGCCATGATGACTTGACGTCATCCCCACCTTCCTCCAGTTTATCACTGGCAGTCTCCTTTGAGTTCCCGGCCGGACCGCTGGCAACAAAGGATAAGGGTTGCGCTCGTTGCGGGACTTAACCCAACATTTCACAACACGAGCTGACGACAGCCATGCAGCACCTGTCTCACGGTTCCCGAAGGCACATTCTCATCTCTGAAAACTTCCGTGGATGTCAAGACCAGGTAAGGTTCTTCGCGTTGCATCGAATTAAACCACATGCTCCACCGCTTGTGCGGGCCCCCGTCAATTCATTTGAGTTTTAACCTTGCGGCCGTACTCCCCAGGCGGTCGACTTAACGCGTTAGCTCCGGAAGCCACGCCTCAAGGGCACAACCTCCAAGTCGACATCGTTTACGGCGTGGACTACCAGGGTATCTAATCCTGTTTGCTCCCCTCA
>JAIVWA010000520.1:0-3701 GCA_049190255.1 Gammaproteobacteria bacterium
TTCATTGTAAATCCCCTTCTCACTTAATTTTGCTTTCTATTTCAATGTCTTGTTCAACCCTATACGGGGACTGTTACTCAATGGAACGGCCATATCATTGGGAGTAGAATGCTGGCTACAATCCACATAGTTAAATTCATCGGTACGCCTATTTTCAGGAAGTCGGTGAACCTGTAACCCCCTGGACCATATACCATCATGTTGCACTGATAACCTATGGGGGTAGCGAAACTTGCGGAGGCTCCCATCATTATCGCAAATACAAACGGGGTGACATCTACACCCATCTGACCGGCCATTGCCATTGAAATCGGAAATAAAATCAATGCCGCCGCATTGTTGGTTACCATCTCAGTCAGTATTGAAGTTGTGATATATAGCATGGACAGGACCAGCCATGGGTTGCCGGCCGCCAAGCCCACCATTGTTCTGGCAATGAATTCGGCCGCGCCTGTTATTTCCATGGCTTTTCCGATGCCGAAAGCGGCAATGATGACCAGCAAAACCTGCATGTCAACACTGCGCATTGCCTGAGAGGGAGTGATGCAACGAGTGATCAGCAATACGGCGGCGGCAATGGCCGCGGCCTTGAACATTCCCAATCCGGCTACTGAGGCCAGAAGAACCATACATATAAGCACCGCTATAGAAAAAAATGCCTTGCTGTGACGCGGCGCTGAGGAATCTTCTAATTGACTGATAAGGTGAAAATGCTGTGATCTCCTGTGTTGCATATAAAAGGAGGGATGTGTTTCAAGAAGTAGTGTATCTCCTTCTTGCAGAACAATGTTCCCCATTGTCCCTTTAATCTGGTTGCCGCCCCTTGATACCGCAACAACAACCGCGTTATAAATCTGGCGAAAATGCCCCCCAACGAGACTGCGCCCGATGAGCCGATTGGTTTTGGACACCACCGCTTCAACCAGGCAACGGTCCGGACGTGGCGTGTCGATTTCAAAGAGTCTGTCCATCACCGGTGTCAGGCCTTTGACTTTTTGCAGTTCGGAAACTAAGTCAACGCCGCCGGCGAAAACCAGACGGTCATCTTCCTTTAGCGTTATTGATGAGTCAATCGCCGGCATAGCTTCTCCGGCGCGGATAATCTCTATGAGGTTAATTCCATTTTCTTCCGATAAATCAGCTTCCACTATTGTTTTACCAACAAGGTGGCTCTGTGGACTTACGATCATCTCGGTTGTGTATTCTTTTGGATTGCCCATCTGTTCAATTGCGGAGGAACGGTCGGGAAGAAGCCATCGGCTCAAGATAAAAATGACACAGTACATGATGATCGCGGAGGGTACCCCTACCTTGGCGATTTCAAAAAAAGAAATTTCAATGCCGGTCGTTGTCTCGTAAATTCCGCTTACAACCAGATTTGTGCTGGTGCCGATTTTGGTGCACGTTCCGCCCAGAATAGCTGCATAACTTAAGGGAATCATTAGCTTGGACACTGGGATTTTGATTTTTTTAGCCCAAGCTGTTACCGCCGGGATGAAAATCGCCACAACGGGCGTGTTGTTCAGAAAAGCGCTCAATATTGAGGTTGGCACCATCAGGCGAAATTGCGCAGCCGGCGTTGATTTTACACGGCCTGATAGAAAGGGAGTGATCAATTTTATGGCGCCGGTTCTTTGAATCGCCCCAGCCACGATAAACAGGATTGCCACTGTGAGCATTCCTTTGTTGGATGCTCCGGCAATGGCTTCCGCAGGCTTGAGAATTCCTACCGTCAATAATAGAGTCAAAGTCCCCAAACAGATCCATTCCGGACCGATGCGTGTTTTGGCAAGTATAACGAACATTAAAACCACACTTCCTATCGTAAACCACATCTGCCATTCCATTTTTTCTCCTTATTTTTCTTCCGTTTCCTTTGTTTACTGCTTTATTCAAAATAAGATGCGCAGGTTCACTGCCGGGAATGTTTTTCCTGGTAAGCGGCTTTAATCGTCCGAATGAGATCGTCAAAATCCAATGGTTTTTCCATAAAAGCAAAAGCCCCCAGAGACATGGCCTTCAGCTTGTCTTGAAATGAACCGTAACCGGTTAAAATGATGACTTGAATATCAGGGTGCTTTTTTTTCACCTGTCTAAGCACTTCCAGTCCATCAATACCGGGCATTTTAAGGTCAAGAACCATTACGTCCGGGACCTGACCCGCCACCAATTCGATTGCCTGTTCACCGCTCAGGGCGGTATCGGTTTTAAACCTGTACTCTTTAATCCGATCGGAAACGGTGGTAACGAAATCCTCTTCATCATCCACCAGCAGAACTTTAATGGGTTTCATTCCGACTCCTTGGCGTTTATGATCAGATTGACGCCTACCGCGTGTCTTAGCGATACAGTCTACGACCTATTCGTAACGCAATTTTAGTGCCATCTATCGTAAAAAGTATTACCCATGCAACCAGTTACACCGGCTTTCGGTTTAATTAGCTGGAAAAACTGAAAAAACCGGCGCAAACAGCCGCCTTGTGACTCGCCAAACCATAGCCCGTGATGTTACCTACGTCCCCCTGGCTGCAATATATTGTAACCACAGGTTGTCATCTCGCAGTATACACCCAATCCGGGTCCGCCGGAGGCGGAAAGATTTGTGGTATCGCTTTGCTCTATCATGGAAAGGCATCATCAAACTGATAAGAATTGACCAAGGCGGGAATCTACAATATGATGACATATTCAATATTCCATGAATCAATGGTTATGGTTAAAGCTAACATGTTTCAAAGAATTGCCGATTTATGCCAGCCCGCCATCCAGCTTACCAAAGGTATCATCCTCATCTTGGATCAGGATGGGAAGATTATTAGTTTTAATGAATTTTTGGAGTCAACCACGGGATATTCGTATTCAGAGCTCACCCAAAAAAATTGGTTTGATCTGCTTCTGCCCGAGAAGGAAAAGGACTCGGCCAAGCGATATTTTCGGCGCTTCATTCTTAGAGGCAAGTCGCCAATAAATATGGTCACCAGGATCATTACCCGTACAGGCGAAGAACGCTTTATCGAATGGCACTACAAGCGACTTGAGGATGACGCATCGGGAGTTGTCATCGGGTTGTTGGCAATCGGTCAGGATGTATCCGAGCGTGTTGAACACGAAAAGCAGCTCTTGAATGAGCGAAATCAGCTGATCGAAAGAAACAAGGAGCTCACCTGCCTTTATAGCATGGCCAAGATTGTGGAGCAAAACAAGCCCCTTCCCCAAATGCTGGAGTCCATCGCCGCTATTATTCCCCCGGCGTTTCAATACCCGGCGATGACTACGGCCATTATCCGCCTGGATCAGCATTCCTATGGTGGTCGGGATACGGCACCAGCTGGCCCTGCCCTGACCGAAAACCTGGTTATCCAGAAGATTCCCCGGGGAAACATTGAGGTAATTTACTCGCCTCCCAAAAATGGTCCCAAAACGAGTAAAACTCCCTTTCTCGATGAAGAACGCGCCCTGCTGAGAAACATTGCTCACCATCTTTCACTGGCGATCGAAAAAAAGGAAGCGCTCGATATTAAAGCCGAGATAGAAAATCAGCTGCGGCACTCAGATCGACTGGCAAAAATCGGTCAGTTGACTGCCGGTGTGGCTCACGAACTAAATGAGCCTCTTGGGAATATCCTTGGTTTTGCCCAACTATCGTCAAAGATTGCTGATCTTCCGGAACAAGTCTGTAGTGATCTGGAACACATTGTTAA
>JAIVWA010000521.1:0-3692 GCA_049190255.1 Gammaproteobacteria bacterium
TTTATTCGCCTGAGGCGGAATTCGACTCACAGTCCGCCGGCGGATTAGCGCATTTTAGGCATTTAAAGGTTGACCGATAAAATTCGACTCCCGTGGTAAATAACTTGCACTCTTTTATGTGAAGAATCTAATATCCAATGACCGAAAATACAAACATAAATTGGAATTTGGTGTTTGGGCGTTAATTTTTGGCGACAAAATACACAAAAAACATTATGAATCGTGAAGCAGGCCTCAATCTGTGAGTCCACGCCGCTACTGAAGCAATACAACAATGGGCCCGAGACATCAAGAAAATGCGTATGGGCATTCTCATCGCTATTAGAATTCGATGACAACCTCATTTTATATTTCCCAATGGGATTTCAACTCAATTGGGATACCATTACTTGCAAATGAGCACATTCGGACCTAACTTAGTCCCTAACCCAAGGAGGCTTATTCCATGCGAATGTTTAAAATTCTTATCCTAACCTTAATATCACTTGTTTTTGCCGGTGATGTTTATGCTGCTGCGGATACGGCTTACGACATAAACATCAACGTTAAAACGTTTCAGCTTGAAAACGGTATGTTGTTTTTGGTGGTCGAACGGCCGGCAACGCCCCAGGTGGCTATCCGCCTGGCGATTCGTGCAGGTTCGGCGCTTGAAGAGACCGGCAAAACCGGCATTGCCCATTTGCTGGAGCACATGATGTTTAAAGGCACCAAGAATTTTGGCTCCCTTGACTACAAGAAGGATCAGGAACTGCAGACCCGGATCGAAGCGGCCTACCAGGTGGTCTTAGAAGAACAAAGCAAACGCCAGCCCAACACTGAACTCATCAACAAAAAAATTGCCGAAATGGACACGCTGCGCCGGGAAGTACAAAAAATCTATGTGCCCCAGGCCTTTTCTTCTCAGCTGGGCAGAAACGGTGCTGTGGGCGTCAATGCCTTTACAACCAAGGATCAGACCCAATACCTGGCCTCTGTACCGTCCGATATGCTGGAGCAGTGGTTTTCGATTACCAGTGAACAACTGTTTGAGCCTGCCTGGCGCGAATTCTACGTTGAAAAGGAGGTCGTTCAGCGCGAATGGGCGTTTCGTTATATCAATGACCCCGGTGGTGCGGCCTGGTTGGATCTTAACACAACGGCTTATTCCGCACACCCTTACCGCAATCCGACCATCGGCTGGAAAGCGGATATGGAAAAATACAGCACCCGGGATGCAATTGCCTTTCATAAAACTTACTATAATCCGACCAATGCGGTTTGTGTTCTGGTCGGTGATATAACCCTGGAAGAGGCCAGGCGGCTGGCTAAAATTTATTTCGAACGCTATCCGGCCGGGGAACGGGCCCCGGAAACGGTCACGCGGGAACCTGTGCAGCAGGGTCCAAGGGAAAGTATCCGGTATTTGAAAGGTGCCCGCACCCCACTTGTCAGAATCGGTTTCCATGGTGCCCGCATGGATACAAAAGGTTTTTATGCGTTAGATGCCATGACCATGATATTAAGTCATGGCCGCAGTTCGCGCCTGAACCAGGAAATCATTTATAAAGGTCTGGCGCATTCAGCCTGGGCTTACAATCCTGACAATCGATACGCCGGCATGATCATTTTGGGGGGATCGCCCAACGAACCACAAATTGTTAAAAAAGAAGGGGCCGGCGATGAAGAAAAACGCCAGGCCTATCTTGAGGCTTGCGCGGAACTGGAGGAAATGCTCCTGGCCCAGTTCGAGAAAATGAAAACCGAGCTGGTTTCGGATAACGAGTTGCAAAGAATCAAAAAACTTAATCAGCGTGATTTTATTGACCGGATGCGCAGCAATGAAGGTCTGGCCGGGACCCTGGCCACCCTTGAGGTTCAGGTCGGCTGGCGATATCTGATGAATTATCTGGAAAAACTCGATACCGTCACCGCGGAAGATATTATGGCGGCAGCCAATAAGTATATCCGCCCTGAAAACAAGACCAGCGTGTACGTCATTCCCGGCGGTAAACCAGAGCATCCCCCTGAAAGTTACACTGAAGTGCGTTCGATCACCGGTGGCGCTGCCGCCAAAGCGAACCTCGTGCATGACGACCATAATATTTCGAATTATCCGACAGCGGTCGGCTGGAAGCACCCCCTCTCTTTTCATCGCCAACCCGAAAAAATTATATACCCCCAGGCGGACACTATGGAGATTGCCGGGGCCAAATTATTTTACCTGGCGGACAGGGAATTGCCGCTGGTGGATCTGGCCCTGCTGGTCAAAGCCGGATCCGTGGATGTTGATGATTCTAAATTGGGTTTAACGTCCCTGCTCAATGGCAGCATTATTCGAGGCGGCACCGAATCCTATTCGCCTGCTCAACTGGCTCTGGTGCTGGATGAAAATGCGATTCAAATCAGTGTCGCGGTTCGCGAGGAGGAAGCCGTTATCCATCTTTCCGTGCTCAAGGATGACTGGCAGGCCGGCTTAAAAATATTACAGGAAATATTGACGCGACCCAGGTTTGATACCCGCATGTTGGACATTGTCAAAACCCAGGAATTAACTGCCCTTAAACGTCAGGGGGGTAAGGCCCTGGCCGTGGCGGCAAGGGAACGGGAGATCTGGCATTTTAAAGGCCATCCTTATGGGCGCGATCCGCTGATGGCCTTGCAGACCATACCAACCATTTCCAGAGAAGATTTGAAGCAATTTATAGCGGATTACTTTGTTCCCTCCAACATGGTGGCTGCTGTGGCCGGGGATATCGACAAAGCGAAAGTCTTATCCGGTTTGGGGCAATTCTTTAAGGCCTTGCCGCAAACAAAGGCACCCACACGAAGACTGGCTGATCCTGAAAAAACACCGGCAGTGGCAGCCTTGATCCACAAACCGGGTCAGGTGCAATCCCAGATCACCTTGAGTCTGCCAAGCGTCAAGCGCACCCATCCGGATTATTGGAAGATAAGTCTGCTGGTGCAAATTTTCGGCGGCAACGATTCATTGCTGTATAAGCGTTTGAGGGATGATCTCGGATTGGTGTATTCGGCAGGGTTTTACGAGACCTATAAATGGTCGGCGGGTGTTTTGTTCGGTTACATCGGCTGTAAAGGGGATCAATCCGTGCCTGCAATTGCGGAAACCATCAAGATCATGAGGTCTCTGGGGGAAAATATTCCTCAAAACGAACTTGACCAGAAAAAACTGGATGCCTTAAACAGTTTTGTCTTTAATGTGGACACCCCGGCGGATCTGGTACAGGTTTATGCCCGTTATTACATGCGTAACGAACCTCTGGATACCCTGGAAAAAATACAGGACGCTTTCTTCAGCGCTGAAAATAAAGACCTGCGGCGGCTGGCCGCCGAATATCTCGATCCGGCTAAAATCCAGATTTTCCTGGTCGGGGATAAGCATATCAAAGTCAAAAGCAATCGGGGTAATGAATCGACCCTGGAAGACATCTATATGGATCTGGCCGACTCACTGGGATTGCCTTATGTTGAGCTTGAATTGCGGTAGGTAGCGTTCAAAGGTTCAGAGGTTCTGAGTTCAGAGGTTCTGGGTTCAGCCCCGCCGCTGGTCGCCGAAGCGGCCAGTTTGATCGAATCTGATTCTTTTCGTCCTCGTCCTCGTCCTCGTGCTCGTCCTCGTAAATCAGAATTTTATCGAGGACGAGGGACGAGTACGAGGACGACGACGAAGGCGGTAGCTGCCGCACGCGGCA
>JAIVWA010000522.1:0-3692 GCA_049190255.1 Gammaproteobacteria bacterium
GAAGTCATTTGAATTCGGAATG
Source organism: Gammaproteobacteria bacterium (assembly GCA_049190255.1). Classification (GTDB taxonomy): domain Bacteria; phylum Desulfobacterota; class Desulfobacteria; order Desulfobacterales; family JAFDCJ01; genus JAFDCJ01. The sequence continues at coordinate 23 of JAIVWA010000522.1, forward strand.
CAGAATGTGAAGCAAGGAAAACGGAAGGGGAAGTCGGAAGGTGGAAAGTTTAAAGAAAGGTTTCAGGTGTCAGGTTTCAGGCTGAGAAGTACAGATACTGACACCTGAACACTGACACCTGACACCTTTAAACCCCTTATACCCTAAATTTGTTGTAGCCCTTCTGAATAGGGAAGGAGAAGAGCGTGACCCAAATTAGTGAGCTTACCATCGTGATCAAGGGTGGCGGGGAGATGGCCAGTGCTGTGGCCTGGCGGCTTTACATGGCAAATTTGAGAAAAATCCTGATGCTGGAAACAGCCAATCCGCTGGCTGTCAGGCGTGAGGTCTCTTTTTGTGAGGCGATTCATGATGGCAGCAAGGCATTGGAGGCTGTTGAAGCGATACGGGTAAGTGCGATCGAAGATATACACACGGCCTGGGAGCAGGGGAGAATAGCGGTGGCGGCTGATCCACAATGGCATCTACTTAAACAGGTCCGTCCGCAAGTGGTGGTGGATGCGATCCTGGCCAAAAAAAATCTGGGAACCCGGATGGCGGAAGCCGAACTGGTGATCGGTCTGGGCCCCGGTTTTAATGCCGGCAGCGATGTCCATATGGTTATTGAGACCAATCGCGGACATGACCTCGGCCGAATATTGACCACCGGAACCGCGGAGGCCAATACCGGCGTGCCGGGGGATATCGCCGGATTTACCAAAGAGCGGGTTTTGCGCGCACCTGCCGCGGGTCAATTCCGAACCACACGATCCATCGGCGATTTTTTAAAAGCAGGTGAGATCGTTGGCACAGTGGCGGGGCAAAAGGTAGCCAGTAAAATAGATGGTGTGCTCCGGGGATTGATTCGACCGGACTCAACGATAACCCGGGGTTTAAAAATCGGAGATGTTGACCCCCGGGGACAGAAGCAAAATTGTTATACGATCTCAGAAAAGGCACGGGCAATCGGGGGATCTGTCTTAGAGGCCGTGTTGAGGGTGTATAATTAGGTTCTCCGTCTATCAAAGGATATCCTAAATGACTTCGCTTCGGCAGGCCCTTATGCTCGAAGAAGGCGGGGTGATCAGCCTGGTGGGTGCCGGCGGTAAAACCAGCCTGATGTTTAAGCTGGCCCACGAGTTGTCAATGACCGGCGAAGCGGTCTTAACCACAACCACCACTAAAATTTTTGAGCCTGATCCGGATCAATCATCCTGCGTGATTGTGTCCGATTCTGTCACAGGAATGTTGGATCAGGCCCAAAAGCTGATCGACAAACATCCGCACATCACCGCTGCCCGCGGCAGGCAGCCGGACACAGGCAAACTTATCGGATTTTCGCCCGAAGCCGTTGATTTGCTTTGGGAAAGCCAACTGTTTCGATGGATTGTGGTGGAGGCGGATGGGGCGGCGGGTCGGCCCCTGAAAGCTCCGGCTGACCACGAACCGGTGATTCCGGTCTGCACCAAACATCTGGTGGGAATAGTGGGACTGAATGCCATCGGTCGGTCTTTGGCGGATCCATGGGTATTTAGACCTGAACGTTTTGCCGAATTAACCGGCATTCCTCCGGGATCGGACGTTACGGAGGCTGCTGTCGCGGATGTTTTGGTTCATAAAAAAGGGATATTTAAAAACGCCCCTTCAAAGGCTGTGAGGATTGCTTATTTCAACCAGGCGGATGTGCCGGGAAACAGGTCGGCGGGACAACGCATTGTGCGCCTGCTGGCCAAGAAAAGAAATACCGGATTAAAACGCGTCGTCATTGGTCAAACGCGGGCTGATTTTCCGGTTATGGATATTTATGACCTGTAATAAACAAACGGATGCCCCGGAAACCTTCAGTGGCCGGTTAACACCACTTCTCCTGCTGACTTCAATTTTTTTTGTAAATTTTTTAGCCCGGATTGTCTTGGCCCCATTAATGCCCAGCGTCGAATCCGACCTGGCTATCAGCCATGCCGAAGCGGGCTCTCTATTTCTTGCAACCTCCCTGGGATACTTTGTTTCTCTTTTATGTTCTGGATTCATTTCCTCCCGCCTGACTCATAAACAGACCATTATTTTATCAGCGCTGGCTCTGGGACTGGCTCTTATATCAACTTCGTTCTGCGCGGGTCTGTGGTCAATACGTTTGGGGGTGTTTATGATAGGTATCGCAGCCGGTCCATACATACCGTCCGCAATTGCAACCCTGACGACCTTGTTCAAGTCCCGCCAATGGGGCCGGGCGATTGCCATCCACGAGCTGGCGCCCAACCTCAGTTTTGTGCTGGCGCCCCTGATCTGTGAAGTAGTTTTATACTGGTATTCATGGCGCGCTGTATTTAAAGTGCTCGGAATTACGGCTTTGTTGCTTGCCCTTGTGTTTGCAAGGTTTGGCAGGGGAGGGGAATTTCACGGTGAACCCGTTGGCTATGCCTCCTTTCGCAACCTTTTGTCGAAACCGGCTTTCTGGATTATGGTGATTTTATTCAGCCTGGGAATTAGCAGCACCCTCGGGATTTACGCCATGCTGCCGCTTTATCTGGTGACCGAGCACGGTATGGAGCGAAATTGGGCCAACACCCTTATCGCGTTGTCCCGGGTGGCAGGCATCGGGGTAACCCTGGCAGGGGGCTGGGCAACGGATCGCTTCGGCCCGAAAGGGGTTTTACGGATTGTATTTATGCTGACCGGAGTGATGACGATCTTTATTGGCTTAGCTTCAACATCATGGATCACCGCGGCGGTCTTTTTGCAGCCGGTCATGGCGGTTTGCTTTTTTCCCGCCGGCCTTGCCGCGCTGTCCATGGTCAGTTCGTCCAGAGAGAGAAATATTGCCGTCTCGCTGACTGTTCCCCTGGCATTTATGGTAGGCGGAGGAGCCGTACCCACCTTCATTGGCTTTATCGGGGATGTCAGTTCTTTCGGATCGGGGATTGCCCTTGTGGGAGGTGCTATCCTTATGGGCTCATTTATTTCAGGCTATCTTAAATTTCAGGGTTAAACCGATCCATGAGTAATGGTGGGTAATTACACAATTAGGCTTTGCTCTGAATTGAGCGCTAAACACTCGATTAGGTGTTAATAGTTATTTGTTAAACTTGAAAGGAGTCGTTCATGGATCTTGAAATCTTTGAAAACATGGATGCACCGGACCTTCGCAAATATATCCAATTTCTTTTGTGGCATTATCGCGTTGTGGATGCTTTCTGGTACCTTAAAATAACCGAACGATTTGACGAATCAACCGCCGATCAACTCAATGAAAAAGTGTGGGGCCGGGTGGCGGCCATGGCGGCCAAAGATTTAGTTAAGCGATTTGAAATTAGAGATAAAGGTCTGAAGGGTTTTGTCACCGCCTTGCGCTATTTCCCCTGGTGCATTCTGGTTGGATATCAGATCGAACAAACCCCCGACGAGGTGCTTATATCAGTGCCCTCCTGCCCGACCCAGGTGGCACGCACCAAAAGGGGACTGAATGAATATGCCTGCAAAGAAATGCACCGGGACGAATTCACCTGTTTTGCCCGGGAAATAGACCCGCGCATTCAAATTGATTGCCTGTTTGCGCCGCCGGATCCCCATCCGCAAGACATGCATTGTCGATGGAGGTTTTTCATGAATTCGGAAGTCGGAATGCGGAATGCGGAATAGAAAAGAATTCTGACCTCTTTCTTCTTGCAAATGAAGGAAAAGTTCCCATGCC
>JAIVWA010000523.1:0-3690 GCA_049190255.1 Gammaproteobacteria bacterium
CGGAACCGATGGTCTTTCATCTGCTGGAGGAGCTCGGATGTCAGCTCCTGACGATAGACCGCTGCCAGAAATCCGTAAATACTGCTTCTGTGTCCGGCCAATTCTTTCATATTAAGCTTTTCTGTTTTCGCCATCAAAAACTCCTAATCCGGATAAACCGGCCTCCGGCTCGTAGATTCGAACCTACGGCTCGGAGAGAAATAACAAATTACAAGCACCAAATTACAAATAAATTCCAAATTACAATATCCAAATCTCAAATAAGAAACTAAGCTTTTTCCAAGACTGCACTGAAGAAATGACCCCTGCGGGGTAGCAGGGACGTCTGACAGCGATTGAGCAAGTTATCGGTTTTCCGCCGCAGGCGGATTCAGGTTTCAGTGTTCAGGTTTCGGTGTTCAGCACTTCCACTCCCTGACACCTGAAACCTGACACCTGAAACCTTCAGTTATGCCTTGGTTACTTTGACCACATTATCCAGCATGGCCCACTGGCCGCTGATCGGGTCCGGTTTGTTGGCCATCACCCAGTTGGGATGCATACCATAAGTATCCCAATGCTTGAGCTTAAGATCCGAGTCGTTGTCCCCGGCCAGGGGTGCTTTTTTACCGGAGGCGTACCGTCCGTATTCCCAGTGACCCAGGTGGTGTGAGATGGACACCACCCCCGGCACGACACCCTCGGTGACATGGGCCGTTGTGGTGATTTCACTGATTTTCGATTTGACCTTGATCTTGTCCCCGTTTTTGATTCCCAGCGGCTTGGCCGTCACCGGATTAATCTTGGCCGGATTGTCGTGATAGATCTCGGTCAGCCACTTGCAGTTGGTCGAGCGCGAATGGATGTGGACCGGAACCTTGTATGAGGTCAGGATCAGTTCATCGGCTTCCATCTTTTCATACTCCGGGATGGCATAATAGCTCGGCAAGGGTTTGAATTTTTTAATTTTCAAAAGCTCGGAGTACAGCTCGAAGTAGCCGGATTTGTTGACCTTGTCCGGCTTGAACCCTGCGTACACCGTGCCGCCGATCTCCTGGCCGACATAGCCCTTGTAAGCGTTTTTAGTTTTGGTATAGCCTTTCTCCTTGGCCTCGGCTTCGCTTTTGGCCTTGGATTTTTTCCAATTCCAGTAGGTGCCGGTGGTTTCATCCAGGATCACGCCTTCTTTCTTAAGGTCGTCAGCCTTGACTTCTTTTTTGTACATGTAATACTTCGGTTTGGCCTTGGGATCGTGCCAGACACCGTGTTTCTTCATGTACTCGAACCCGCCGGCTTCCTTTACACCCGGTGTCTTTTCGCACGACAGCTTGACAAACTCTTCAGCCGAGTTAAAACCCAGGGGCATACCCATACGCTCTGCCAGATCACAGACCACGTCTTTAAAGTCGCGCGATTCGCCCAGGGGTTTGACAAAAGGCTGACGGATGTAAAACTCCGGGACCTGGGTCGGTGAGACCATATCCTCCCAGTCCCACCACTCCAGGTAAGACGGGTTCGGCAGAATCATATCGGCCAGGGCTGCGGATTCGTCATAATAGGCGTTAACGCAGACCGTGAACGGGATCAGGCTCTCATCCTTGAGGATGTCAATGTTCTCCTGGTTTTCACCGTGGGAATAAACCGGAGTATAGCAGTACCACATGTAAATCTCCGGTCGCCCGGCGCTGCCGTCCTTGATCATCTTAAGCACCTGGTGATTGGCGCCGTGGGTCGGATAGGCGATATCTCCTTTAAACCCAGCGGTGATATTCAGCTTTTTGGCCTTGGGTTTTTTCTTGGGCCCTTTGGGGTATTTCCATTTGGCGGCCACTCCCCGGCAACGGCCGCCGGGATTGTCGATGTTACCGGTGATGGCCGCCAGCATCTGGATGGCCCGCTCAGCCTCGGCGCCATACTGATGGGCAACGGCACCGCGGTAGCTGATGACGCAGGCCGGCTTGGTCTTGGCAAGCTCCAGGGCCAGGGATTTGATCTTGGCCGCCGGGACCCCGCTGATTTTCTCGGCCCATTCGGGGGTGTACTGGGCTAAATGCGCCTTCAAGACTGCTACCTTCTTATCCGTGCTGTCCTTGCGGTTGTCGGTGGCTTTGATGAATTTAAAAAAATCCTTGTCGTAGAGCCCTGCGTTCATGATTTCGCGACACATGGCCAGCACAACCGCCGTATCGGAACCGGGTTTCAAGGGCACCCATTCCGTGGATCGGGCCGCTGTGTTCGACAGCCTCGGATCAAAAGTAACGAATTTCACCCCACGATCGGCCATGGCCGATACCAGCCTCTGGGAACAAGGAATGTGGTTGGTGTGGGCGTCCATGACGCCGCTGCCGAAATTGATCACGAACTTGGTGTTGTCAAAATCCCAGTTGTCGTAATGCTTGCCCCAGGTCAGCTCCTGGCCGGTCCACTTGGCGCCTTCACAGATGGAGGTGTGATTGCCGATGGTCCCGGTGCCGTAAGTTGCCAAAAAGACGCTTTTGACGATCTTGCTGGATGAGGCTTTCATGCGGCCGTAATGGAACATAAACTTTTCCGGGTGGCCTTCATCACGCAGTTTTTTCAAGCGGCCTGAAAGTTCAGTCAGAGCTTCGTCCCAGCTGATGCGTTTCCACTTACCTTCACCACGCTTGCCGGCCCGTTTCATGGGGTAGAGCACGCGGTCCGGATCGTAAAGCTGGTTGATGCCGGCCGCCCCTTTGGCGCAAATTTTACCCAGGCCCCGGATCGAGTCCGGGTGGCCTTCCAACTTCACGAGCCGGCCGTTTTCCACATAACCCACCATGGAATCCCGGGTGACACAGTTCCAGCAGGATGAGGGAATCATCTGTCTTTCCTCACCGGTTTCAGGGGAATAATCCTTACCGCCTTCGACAAAATTCACGGTCCCGGCTAAGGCCCTGGTGCCGAACGCCCCGCCAGCCGCCAGGACAGCGGCTCCCGCCACACCCAGTTTGAAAAGGTCACGGCGATTTATATCTTGTTTCATTTTTTTTCTCCTTAAAATAAGTTTAAACAATAGTGTCCAGGATGGCCTCGTTTTTGACAAATTTTTTCTTGGCAATGGCCATCTTCGTCAGGGCTCCCCGGGGATCGATGTAAAAAACCATGGGAACCGTGTTTTCACCGGGCAGAAGGGTGGTGTCGTTGCGCTTTTCCACCAGGTTGAACTCTTTGGCCAGTTTGGCAACCCCACTGGCGGGATCGTTCAGGTCACCGAAGAGGCGGGCCCTTCCCTGGCAGATGTTGACACAGGCCGGTTCAACCCCGTTGTCGATGCGGTGCTGGCAAAAGGAACACTTGGTAATTCCATTTTTAGTTTTATCCTTACCGGAGAGAAGCTGCTTGTTCCAGTTGCGGGCGCCGTAAGGGCAGGCATCGATGCACTTGCCGCAGCCGACACACAGATCGTTGTCGTACAGGATCAAGCCGTCCGGACGCTTATAGGTGGCACCGCCGCGATAGCGGATGGTTTTGCCTTCTGATGTGGTGAACTTACGCCGGTCCTTGGGATATTCCGGGCAGATCTTAACGCAGGGTGGGACTTTATCCTCCTGATTGCCCTCGCAATGGTTGCAAAGCCGGGGCATAAAATGCTTTTCACTGGTGGGAAAGGTGCCGGTGACTTCCTCGTAAACAGCGGTCCGGAAAGCGCCCAGCGGAACGGCGAATTCGGCTTTGCAGGCGACCGTGCAG
>JAIVWA010000524.1:0-3686 GCA_049190255.1 Gammaproteobacteria bacterium
ATCACTATCAGCATCAAAGACCAGAATCCCTCTTTAAGTACGGCCAACACCTCCATGGGCCTGGGAACCGGCATGCGTACAATCTCGGTCTTTTTCCGGAAAAAGAAGTAAGAATAAAGGCACACCCCCAGCATGATAAGAACACCCGGTAAAAAGCCTGTTAAAAAAAGTCCCTCCAAAGAGACATTACTGATCATGCTGTAAAGGATCATGCCGATACTGGGTGGAATAATCACGCCCAGGTTGGGAGACGTTGTCATCAGACCCAGGGTGTATTTTTCAGGATAGCCATTTTTGATCAGCGCCGGAATCATGAAGCCGCCCAGGGCCACGACCGTGGCGACCGTTGAACCGGATATGGCACCAAAAAGGCCGCAGGCCAAAACTCCGGCCATACCCAGACCTCCCGGAAGCCAGCTCACCAATGCATTGGCGACCTTGATCAGTTTTTCAACGATGGAACCCGCCGTCATAATGTTGCCGCACAGGATAAAAAAAAGAACCACAATCAGGGCAAAGTTGTCCAGGCTGCGGAAAAGGGATTGGGCCAGCAGGAGAACCGGAAGATCGGTGAAAAGGACGAAGCCCAATACGGCGGTAAAAAAAAGGCACATGAAAACAGGGATATACGTTGCCATGCATCCCAGCAGAATCAGAACAATAATGAGGTGGCTCAGTTCCATATACCGGATCTCCTCGTGGGGTTGTTTGGTCTGTAAAAGCTAATTTTCCTGTTTCTGAGCGCGTTGTTCGCTAATGTCCTGGTAAACGACCTGAATCGATCGAATCAACATCATCACTCCCATCAACGGCAGGATGGCATACAGGAGGACCAGGGGAATTTCCATAATAATGGTCTTCTGGTGGGTGCGATACTGCAGCAGCATCATCAGAATGCCGTAATAAATCATCATGCCCGCAAAAATCATGATGGCGAAATTACTGAAATAGGTCAGCGGCATCTTGAACCTGGGGAGAAGCTGCACCGACGCGTCAATTTTAATCATCGTGCGACCCTTGACGGCGGCACTGCATCCGATAAAGGTGGTGTAAATAATGACTTCTCTGACAAGCTCCTCGGACCAGGCCAGGGAATAGTTGAACCCGTATCTTAATACGACATTCACAAAAAGAGCCACTAAAGCCACCATTACGCTGATAAACAGGGTCCACTCTTCAAAAAAAGTCAGGATCTTGTCCAAAAAGTCGAGAATCTTTCCAAACATGGGATTGTCCCCCCGGGGCAATTTTTAAATTCGTACTCCTAAAAAAAAGTGTCACAAAAGAATAAGAGGGGGCTTATTAGGCCCCCTTTTATTGAGATCTAAAAACATCCTGCCGGGCCCGATAATCATAAAAAAGTCATTATGGGGATCGAACCCGCTTTAGCGGGAAATATTTTTCAAAATCCCTTCTTTCAGGTTACAAAAAATTACGGCTTATAGCCCATGTAGTCCTGGACCTCTTGCAGAAAGTTAGCAGGCTTATATTTGTCGCCGCTGCGATTTTTATTAATTTCAGGAGCAAACTTCACGTGAACCGAATTTGCCTCTTTGGTAAGAATGGCCATCTCTTTATCAGACAGTTTAAAGAACTCGACGCCATACTTTTCCTTGGCGGCAGGGATCTGATCTGCTTCCTGCTTTTTCGCTGCTATACGCGCCTCGGCGCACATATCCCGCACGGTTTCCACCAGTATTTTCTGAAGATCGGCCGGCAGTTTATTGTACCAGGCCTTGTTAAACAGCCAGATGAAAAGGCCCTGGGCATAATTAAGCTCGGTAAAGTATTTGGCCACTTCAAATTTTTTGGTGATGCTGCACACGGTCAGGGTATGATCCAGTCCGGTGATAACGCCCTGCTTTAAGGCCACCGGTACATCCGGCCAGGGCATGACCACGGGGTTGAATCCCCAGGCTTTGTAAGACAGTTTGTTTACCGCGGCCTCGGCAATACGGAATTTAACCTTTTTGGCATCGGCAATCGTGCGTACCGGTACGGTGGTGGCCCAGCCGTAATTGCCGTAACTGGCAATATCGACGGCCATAATCCCCTGATGATCCATGCCCATCAGGAAATGATCATAAAGTTTTCCGCTTTTGGTAAATTTGTCCAGTTTTTCAAACGAATTGATTAAAAAAGGCAGGTTTACCAGACCGAATCTGGGACCCAGGTTGGTGGCTGCCACCGAACTGACCGCCATGCCCTGGATGGCGCCCATCTGCAGCTGATTGAGAACTTCGACCTCGCCGCCCAGCATGGAAAAGGGTTTGTAGTCGAGGTACATACGGCCATTGGAGCGCTTCCAAAGCTCATCTCGAATCGCAAAACCGGTATAAACACCCTTCAGCACGGGGTGGGATACATTGGAAACAATAATTCTGTATTTCGCGCCGGAAGGATCGAATTTAGCCTTCCAGGCATCCAGAGAAGGTTTTTTTGCCAGTGCCGGTGTGATGACGAGTCCTATACCAACTAAACAAATCAGTGCCACAGTTAAAAATCTTGTTAACTTCATCGGTTCCTCCTTTTAGGTAGTTGTGAGTAATCTGATACCGCAAAACACTAAACATTATTCATTTACCAAAGTCAGTTTCAGTTTTTATCACAATTTTATAAACTTTTGTCAAGAAAAAATAAGGGGATCGGCTGTTTCTCCCGGTCCAGCGCTGATCCCATTTGCTGGAAACATAAATCAACTTATTGACAATACATGAGAATTCAATCTCCCGTCCAATATTTTCCGGGATCGAAGCGAGCCAAAATTTCCAGCTCCGTATCGGTGGGCACCGGCGTTGTCAACAGATCCTTAGCTATTTTCAACGGCCAGCCGGTGTTTGCCATAACAGTGTCCACGGTGACGCCGGGATGAAGCGCAACCAGAACCATTTCTTTGCTATCCGGTTCGAAGCGCAGGAGTCCCAGGGTGGTAATAACCGTGGCAGGACCCCCCCGGGGCAAACCGGCCTTGCGGCGCCACTGCCCCCCCTCCCCAAAACCGGGGGAGGTGATGTAGTCCACCCGGGGCACAAAGCGGCGCTTTTCATGGGACATGACGATAATATGACGTTTGGCCAGACAGGCCAGGTCACAGGCCCCACCGCTGCCCGGCAGGCGGGTCTCAACGGTTTCAACACCGCCGATATAGCTGGTGTTTAAATTACCGAAACGATCCACCTGGGCGCCCCCGATAAAGCTGACATCCACTCCACCCTGCTGCAGCAGCCCCATGGCATCGGCCGTATCGGCCAGCCATTGGGCCCGGCAAAGATTGGGTAAATCCCCCATGGTCATGAGCGGCGCGGGCGCCGGTGTATCGCGCACAATACCCAATTCATAGACCCCGATGGCACCGGGCGCATGGGTATTTTGGGCCAGCAAAAACCCGAGCAACGGCAGGCGCATGCCGACAAACACCACCTCGCCATCGGCGATTTCCCGGGCGGCGGCCGTCACCATTAGTTGAGACAGATTATATTTACTGGTAGAGTTGCTTTTATCATTCATTGCAAGATTTTAGGTTCAGGATACTGGTTTATTGGATGATTAAGTTGATTGGGTTGACTTTGCTCCATGCTATTTGCCACGATTATGCTAATTGTAAGACCGAGTTAATCGCGGTTAAAAACCGCTCCCTCAGCCAAAATCGCTTAATTTGATTTCTTTAAACTAACTTTTGATTACGA
>JAIVWA010000525.1:0-3680 GCA_049190255.1 Gammaproteobacteria bacterium
ACGGCAGCTGTCGCTGATTTGGATGCACCCGAGTTAATTGAGTTGGTATCTGAACGGCTAAAAGAAGCGATCACTTCAACCAAAAAAGCGAATCGCATTATCGATAAGACATTAAAGAATTTGTCAAAAGGGATCTTGTAAGAATGGCTGGCTGGAAAGAGATATTAATAGACGTAATCAAACTGACTGACGAAGTGAAGCGTTTAAATCAAAAGTCTGAATTGTTGTCTGAAAGGACGATTTTAATAGATAAAAGGGTGGTGCGCCTTGAAACGATAATTGAAATTGCGGAGAAGCAGGCGTACTTGCCAAAAGAGTAAAACGCAATAGCGGCTTAAGCTGTGTTAGATGGATCAGTATGATGCTACAGCATTTTTTCAGGAAGCCACAGCGCCAGTTGCGGAAACAGCATGGTCAATATCAACACCAGCAATTGTATGGCGACGAACGGGGGAATCGATCGCCAGATGTCTTTGGTATGAACTTCCGGGGGAGCGACGCCCTTCATTAAGATGAGCGCCCAGCCAAAGGGCGGCGTTAAGTAAGCCACCTGCATGTTGAGAATAAAGATGATGGCAAACCAGGTGGGATCGAACCCCAGCATTACTGCAATCGGGATAAAGATTGGTGCGCAAATCGTCAATACCGCATAGTCGTCCATGAACATGCCGAACATGAGAAGAATCATCTGCATGGCGACCAGAATGAGCCATCGGTTAACAGTCATTCCTTCAATTATTTCCATAAGCATATCCTGAGCCCCCGCACTGGTGTACACCACACCGAAAAGCGTGGCCGTAACCAGAATCCACAGGGCCATGCCGCTGATCTTCATGGTTTCCAGACAGGAATTCGTGATCACCTTCCCGCTTAGCCGGCCATGGATAATACAGATGAGAAATGAGCCGAAAGCACCCACACCGGCAGCCTCCGTCGGCGTGGCGATGCCTAAAAAAATTGAGCCCAATACCAGAACAATCAGCAGGGCGGGGGAAACGATATCCTTCAGCGCCACCAACCTGGATTTCCAGGTGACCTCCTGGTCAGTTCTGGGTGCCAGGTCCGGCTGAAGATAGCATCTGACGGTTATGTAAATGATGTACAGGCTGGCAGTGATAAACCCGGGTATGGCCCCTCCAAAAAAGATTTTGCCAATGGAAATACGCGAAATATAGGCAAAAATAATCATGATGATGCTGGGAGGAATGATCTCTCCCAAAACCCCGCCGGCCATAACACAGCCCAGGGCCAGGGATTTATCGTAGCGGTGTTTGAGCATGGCGGGCACGGCAATGAGTCCCATGGTGAGGATGCCGGGGCCGAATCCGCCGCACATGGCCAGGGCGACACAGACACCGACGGATACGATGGCCAGGCCGCCTCTGATGCCCGAAAGCCATAAATTGAGTGCTTTAAACAGACGATCGGAAATTCCGGAATGGATTAAAAAATTTCCCATCAGAAGAAACAGGGGGATTGTAATCAATCCCGGGTCGGTGATTTGACGGTAGGTGGTGGTCGCAACGATATAGAGGCCATTGGAGCCGTCCAGCAAAAAAGTAACTAGAACACTGATGCCGCCCAGCGCAAAAACAACCGGAACACCCATGGCCAAGAGGAAAATAAGCCCACTAAATAAAAGGACGGTCGATACGCCAATACCCATAGGGATTTATCCTTGTTGATCAATCATTGCGCCGTCGAAAATAAGAGATGCCTTCTAACAAAAACAGAAAAGCCACTAGGGGTATCAGCAGCTTAAACGGATACAACGGAATGCGAAAGGCGCCGGCAGCTTTTTCTTTCATCATCAGAGAGTTCCAGCCCATCCAGGATGACTGCCAGACCAGAACGCCCATGAAGGAAACAAATGCGACCATTGCGATCCATCGTGCGATCCTTTTAATTTTGGGCGGAAAATGGTCGTAAAAGATTTCTATGCGGATGTGTTCGCCCTTGCTCAGGGTATAAACGCCGGCAAAGAGGATGAAAACACCGAACAGTAACCGGTTCGTCAGCCAACCCCAGACCAGCGGATGGTTAAAGAAATACCTGGCGGTTACATCAGCGGCGGTGATGACCATGATTACAAAGACCAGATAGCAGGCAATCTTGCTGGACCTTTCAACCACTATATCAACCCAGCCAAAAAATTTATCGACGATTTGACTCATTGCAGCCGCCTCTCATTCGGATGTACATTTCCTTCGGACAACACAAACTTAATATTTAGTTGAACGGGATCAAAATACCAGGAGGGTGCCCCTGCACCCTCCTGGCTTTTTTTGTTAACATTGTTGGAGAAATCTTCGTGATTTTTTAAATTCGCATTTACATATTACTTCAGGGTTTTTCTCCAGTCTTTAATGATAGCGATGGCTTTGGCCGCGGCAGGATCTCTTTGACCTATTTTGTCCCAGAGTACCAGGGCCGCTTCTTCGTGTTTGCGGTCACAGGCAGCATCTATGGGGCTGTTGATGACTTTGCCGGCCTTTACCAGAGCATCCACTTTTTTCAGCTCGCCATCATAGATCTTGAGGAGTTTATTGAAATAATCCTCGGCGGCATCTGTCATCACTTTTTGAAGATCATTGGGCAGCGCATTCCAGGATTTTTGATTGAACAGAATCTGACCGACAACAACATCATTCTGTCCGCCCAGAAGACGGTAAGGCGCAACTTCCTGCCAGTTCAAGCCGGTGACGGCACTGACATCCCACTGGGAAGCATCGATGGTTCCCAGCTTCAGTCCCATATAGGCTTCCATTCCGCTGATATAGGTTCCGCGGGCCCCCACCGCGTTGTAATAATCGGCCCAGGATCCTTCGCATCTAATTTTTTTTCCTTTCAGGTCATCACAGGTCGTGATTTTCTCAGTTGACATGGTGAAAATTGGTCCATAGGAATGAACATCCAGCCAGTAAAGGCCCTGTTTGGCGTACTCTTCACGCAGCAAATCCACAAAACCGGTATTAAAAAACAGATCGCGGATCATCTTGCCGGCAGCGAAAACATCCGGTTCACCGGGAAGATTATAGGCGTAGGGCAGACCAAATTCAACTTCACCGATCGGGAGAATGCCACCCCACATGGCTGCGACGGCATGCAGCATATCCAGGGTTCCTTTCTGGGTGGCCTCAAACAGCTGTTCGGCCGGAACCAGTTCCGGATCGGCGAACACCTGTATTTTGATGCGTCCCTTGCTCATTCTGTTCGCTGTTGATGCGAAATCCTTCAACAGTTCCATGGAAAGGTCACCGCGGGGATAAGCGGACTGGATCTTGAGCCGATAGACTTTATCGGCGGCTTGCGCCTCTAAGCTGCCAAACGTCAGGGTGGTGACGAAGACTGCAACCAGGATGATAGAAATCAATACAATTGTTTTTTTCACTTTCATTTCCCTCCTCCGTTTTATTGTTTTTCGGGTTGAAGTTATACCCCAATTGAGTAAAAAACCAATACCCAGTGAATATCACCTCCTTTACATAACCGGAAACATCCGCATTACTTAGACGTTTGCCTGATTATTCATATTAATCTTACCTGAGCGATTACCAGGTGCGCATACCCAGTCCGGGCGGGCGTAAAGCCAGCCTCTACGAGACGTTGCTGAACCTGTTGGGTAGGGGCGGGGTTTATCCCCGCCCGCACAGAACGGTTAACCGAAAAGTATTTAATAG
>JAIVWA010000526.1:0-1711 GCA_049190255.1 Gammaproteobacteria bacterium
CAATCCCAAATCCACAATCGAATCGCTCCATCGCTCCAGTACTCCACGATCGCAAGACTCAAGGACCTTAGGCAATCTTGGGTTTACCTTTTTATTAGTTATTGTTCCCTTTCAAATAAGCCCCGTCCAAGGAATTTTATATGAACATCTATCGAAATTGGTTTCTGGCCAGCCGGCCGTGGTCCTTTAGTATGACCGCAATTTCGGTGAGCGTCGGTGCTGCCCTGGCCGCTATTTATGGAAATTTTTCCGGATGGTTGTATCTGGCGACCCTGGTCGGTACGGTACTTCTGCATGCCGCCACCAACCTGATCAATGATTACTACGATGTGAAAAGCGGCGTCGATACCCAGCAAGTCTCCACCGCCCAGTACCGGCCCCATCCATTGGTGGAAGGAAAACTGGCAGCCGGGCATGTGCGGGCTGCCGCCTACATTCTTTACAGTCTGTCATCAGCCATCGGAATTTATCTGGCGGCCACCCGGGGCTGGACGCTTTTGTGGATTGGAATCATCGGCGCATTTGCCAGTTTGACCTACACCGCACCGCCGTTTAAATACAAATACAGCGCTCTGGGGGAAATTTCAGTTTTCTTAATGTGGGGGCCCTTGATGGTGGCGGGCTCTTTTTTCGTGCAGCGCCAGGAATTCAGCATGAATGCCTTATGGATTTCACTGCCCTTCGGCGTCCTGGTTGCGCTGGTCTTGCTTGCCAATAATATCCGTGATATCGACCATGACCGCGATAAAGGCATTTTGACTCTGGCCATTGTACTCGGTCGTAACGGGGGCATCCTGTTGTACGCAACCCTTGTGGTGATAGCATACCTGGGTATTATCTTCATGGCTATTTTCGGGCCGCTTTATCTGTGGTCCCTGATCGTACTGGCTTCACTCCCTCTGGCCGTACGCCTGTTGCGTCAAATGAAGAAATGCGTACCGGCGGATGCCGATGCCCGCACGGCCCAACTCGACACAGCCTTCGGTGTGCTATTGGTCATCTCCCTGGTTCTGGAGGGTGTGTTTTGAATCGCAATGAATTCAGGCCGCTTCCGTTAATAGGAACGGTTTTACTGGCTGCGGTTTTCTGGTTTGTTACCTTTTATCTTACCTGGTCCAGCTTCTGGATAAAAATTTCATTTTCAGCAGCTACGTTAGCCATATTGTCACTTCTGTTGCAGCCCCGTCGAAAAGAGCCCATCCGATTCGACACCAGGGCCGCCGCCCTTGGCCTGGTATCGGCCGCCGTCCTTTATTTCATCTTTTGGACGGGAAAGGCTGTTTCCACGGTCATATTACCATTTTCCGGCGGACAGATCGGCGGTATTTACGATAAGGGAGCCGGTACCCCGATGTGGGTGATCGCCCTGTTGCTATTTTTCGTGACCGGTCCCAGTGAAGAGTTGTACTGGCGAGGATATCTGCAAAAAAACCTGATGACACGTTTCGGTCAATGGCAGGGCTGGCTGCTGGCCACCACTCTTTATGCAGCGGTTCACATCTGGTCGTTTAATTTCATGCTTGTCGGAGCGGCTGCTGTGGCGGGAGCATTCTGGGGGGCTATGTACTGGCGCCTTAAAAATCTGGCACCGGTGATCATTTCCCATTCAATCTGGAGTGCGGTTATCTTTGCCGTGTTTCCGATGGCTTAGTTCGTTTGGATCGTTTGGATGGTTTAGATGGTTGTGATCGTTGAGATGGTTGGGAAGGTT
>JAIVWA010000526.1:1721-3675 GCA_049190255.1 Gammaproteobacteria bacterium
CATGATGCTCTCCTCCCCATTCTACCTGCTTATAGCTATCAGAGCTGGCATTAAATTCTAACCTTCCCAACCATTTAAACGACCATAACGATCCAAACCATCTAAACAATCCTAACCATTATAACGATCACAACCATCTCAACGAACATAACGACCTTAACGATCTAAACGATCTCAACCATCTCTTTAATTACATCGAGCAATGGCGGCTTGAGGGTCCGCCACTTGGGTTCAATGGCTTTATCCTGGACCCAGTTAAAGTCCACCACATCGTATTTTTCTTCAATGATATGTTCCCCCTTCTCGCCGTATTGAGTCTGTGGATAATACTCGATAAACATCATCCGATGCGGCCTGATGTTGAATTCGATAGTGACACGGGTGGCAATATGGCCACAGCAGCTTCGCACCGACATCCGGCTATCGGGAACATCCGAAGCAATAACGATGATCGGCCTTAAATGCGCCAAACCGGCTCTATTTCTGTCTTTAAGATCAAAAATCCGCAGGCGGCATTTACCGCTGGCCAGGCGCAACGTTCTCCCCCAACCTTCCCAGGAATAAATGTCATCATATATACGCACTAAAAACCTCCACCGCTACAGCATTTCACCTTGCCTTACCATACACTATGTAATATATTTAACACATTAAAAAATAAAGGAAAAAGATAATTCATGACCCTCACCGACAACTCCCAGACAGTGCACCGGCTCGATTATGATGACAAACAGGTAATTCTGGTGGGAACCGCCCATGTCTCCAGGGAAAGTGCGCTACAGGTCCGACAGGTAATTCAGGAAGAGCAGCCCGATACGGTATGTGTTGAACTGTGCCAATCCAGATATCAATCCATCCGCCAGAAGGAACGGTGGCAGGAGACGGACATCGTCAAAATCATCAAAGAGAAAAAAACATTCCTCCTTCTTTCGAATCTTATGCTGGCATCCTTTCAGAAAAGGATTGCCAAAAAGCTGGATATCAAACCCGGTCAAGAGATGATTGCGGCCATCGAAACCGCGGAGGAGGTGGGCGCTGAAATTCATCTGGCCGACCGCGACATTCGCACTACCCTTTCAAGAACCTGGCGGGCCCTGGGGTTGTGGAGCAAAATCAAGCTCTTTTTTCAGTTGATACTGTCACTTGGGGAAGTTGAGGAAATCACGGAAGAAGACATTGAAAAAATGAAACAGCAGGATGTCCTCGAAACGCTGCTGGCCGAGGTCGGCAAATCTCTGCCGGTTCTAAAAACCATTCTGATCGATGAACGGGATCAGTATCTGGCGCAGAAAATCCGGACCGCTCCCGGCAAAAAAATCGTCGCGGTGGTCGGGGCCGGTCACATTCCGGGAATTAAAAAATGCTGGAAGGAGGATGTCGATGTCCTGGCCCTCGAACAGCTTCCACCCAAGAGCAAGACCGCCGGCATCTTAAAATGGCTTATCCCGGTGGCCATTCTGGTGATGTTCGTAGCCGGTTTTTTTTATGGGGGGGCCCAGGCCGGAAAAGATATGATTTTATGGTGGATCGGTGCCAATGCAATTTTAGCCGGAATCGGGGCCATCATTGCCCTGGCACATCCAATCACAATTGTTTCCTCCATGCTGGCAGCACCATTGACGTCATTGAACCCGATGATTGCCGCCGGCTGGGTGTCGGGGCTGGTGGAAGCCTTTTCCCGCAAACCCAAAGTCAAGGATTTGGAAAAACTGCCCGAGGACATCCTTTCGATCGGGGGCTTCTGGCGAAACAAAGTAACCCGGATTCTTCTGGTGGTCGTATTTACCAATATAGGTAGTTCAATCGGTACGTTTGTCGCTTTTCCGGTGATCGTGAAGTTGTTGATAGGAGTGTCGCCGTAAATCAAGTAATTTGTCAGGTATACACGGTCTTCCTTTTTTTGAAGGTTTGCTGCTTAGAGAGATTATCTTGAATGCGGATTGTGGAATGCGGA
>JAIVWA010000527.1:0-3668 GCA_049190255.1 Gammaproteobacteria bacterium
CCGGAAAATGCCTAAAACGCAAAGAATTCACAACTGAGACTCTAATCAACCAATCAACTATTCAACGAGGTCTGGAAGTGAAGAAAAAGTTCCGTATCATATTCATGGGCACGCCGCTGTTTTCGGTGCCTGCCCTAAAAGCCTTGCATGAAAACGGCTATGATATCGCCCGGGTCGTCACCCAGCCGGACCGCCCCAGAGGAAGGGGCCGCAAAGTGTCGCCGTCTGCGGTGAAGGCAGCAGCGCTCGATCTGGGGTATCGGATTTTACAGCCGACCTCCATTAAAACCACAGAATTTAACGATCTAATCGCCCGGCAGAAGCCGGATTTTTTAGTCGTCATCGCCTTCGGAAAAATCCTGCCGGAAAACATACTGGCCCTGCCCCGTAAGGGGACGATCAATGTTCATGCCTCCCTGCTTCCCAAATACCGCGGGCCGGCCCCGATCCAGTGGGCCGTTATCAACGGCGATAAAGAAACCGGTGTGTGCACCCAGTTGATGGAAAAGGAACTCGACACCGGTGACCTCCTGCTCAGCGTTCATGAAACCATAAAGCCGGATGATACCGCCGGGGACCTTCATGACCGTTTGGCTTTGAAAGGAGCAACGGTCCTGATCGACACGTTAAAGGGATTGGCGGCCAAAACGATCCAACCTGTCAACCAGGATCACAGCCTGGCGACCTATGCGCCCATGCTCACCAAAGATGACGGCCTCATCAACTGGAACCAACCGGCAGAATCCCTGGAGTCCTTTATCCGGGGTGTCACGCCATGGCCGGGAGCATACACTTTCTTAGGCGATAAGCGTTTGAAGATATTTAAATCCCGTCCCCTGCCAGCCGAAATCACCGCACCTCCCGGCACTGTTTTGCAGGGCTTTCCGGATGAATTGCGGATCGCTACCGCCAAAGGGGCGCTATCGATTGAAGAAATTCAAGGCGCATCCGGAAAACGACTTTCAATTAAAGATTTTCTGCGAGGACATCAAATACCACCAGGTGCAGAGCTCAGTTAAGGCTAAAACTTAAGAATCTTCTATTCCATCAAATTAACCTTTAAATCCGAAATACGAATATCGAAACTCGAAACAAATTCGAATCTCTTAAATTTTAATGACCAAAACATTAACACAAGCTGAGTCGGCGCTAAGGTTTCGAATTTTGAACATTCGGATTTTGAGATTGTTTCGGATTTCGAATTTCGATATTCGAGTTTCATATTCTCTTCCTTGCTAATTTACATATAATATTGCAGTAAATAGCTATTCCATTCAAATCAACATAGAGCCGTCAATTTATGCCTTTCGATTCTCGCAAAGTCGCACTTGAGACATTAAACACCCTGGACCAAGGTCGGCGAACCCTGGATAACATATTGGAAGGGATTCCGGCTGATAATGCATCCGCATCAAAGCGAGACCGCGCCCTTTTTCAAACCCTTGTTTTCGGCGTATTGCGCTGGAGAGGTCGCCTGGATTTTATCATCACTCATTTTTCCAGCACCCGTTTTGATAAAATCGATCCCAGGGTATTGAACATCCTGCGATTGGCCCTGTTTCAGATTATCTATCTGGATCGGGTTCCGGATTCTGCTGCGGTCAACACCGCCGTCGAATTAGCCAAAGCGTGCGTTGCACCCTGGGTGGTTGGCTTTGTCAATGCCGTGTTGCGAAAAGCGGTCCGTGATTATCAAAACCTTTCCTTTCCGGTTGTCGAAAAAAATGCCATTGCCGCTACAGCAGTCAATAAGTCTTTCCCCGAATGGATTATCCGCCGCTGGATCAATCGTTACGGTCCGGATGATACCGCCACCCTGTGTGATGCCTTAAATACAATTCCCACCATAACCATACGCACCAATACGCTCAAGACATCACCCCGGGAACTTGCGAAGGTAATTGCCAACGAGGCTGACCAAATAAAACCAACTATTTATTCACCGGACGGAATCACTTTTGTCAATCCGGCAACATCAATTCCCATGCTCAGCGGCTTTAAAGACGGCTGGTTCCAGGTTCAGGATGAAGCTGCCCAGCTGGTTTCAATCTTATTAAATCCCCAGCCCGGTGAAACGGTTCTGGACGCCTGTGCCGGACTGGGCGGTAAAACCGGTCACATTGCTCAACTGATGAAAAATGAAGGCACTGTCGTTGCCATTGATATAAATGAGGAAAAACTTCTGCGGCTTAGATCTGAAATGCAGCGTCTGGGAATTTCAATCGTAAAAACGATGTGCCAAAATCTGACTGACGGGAACCTTCAATCTCAATTGCAACGATTTGACCGCATTTTATTGGATGCGCCCTGCTCCGGTATAGGGGTTATACGGCGCAACCCGGATATTAAATGGCGCACATCCAAAAAAAATCTGATAAGATTTAAGAGCCGGCAATTGGCACTTCTGGAAAATTTATCCCAGCTGGTCAGTGCTTCAGGCGTTCTGGTGTATGCCGTCTGCAGTCCTGAACCTGAAGAAAATGAAGCGGTGGTAAATGACTTTTTGAAAAAGCACACCGAATTTGTTATAGATAAACATATTGAAGGCCTTCCCGATAAAATGGTTTCCATTATGACATCTAATGGCTTTTTTAAAATGTTTCCGCATTTGAGTCAGATGGACGGATTTTCCTTTGTTCGTCTACAAAGAATCCCATGATTGCAAGGATACTAAAAATAGCGGCTATAGGTGCAGCATTTCTGCTGGTGGCCGGTGCCAGTGCTTATTTGACATTAACCTTTATCATCAAAAGTGAAGATACGGTCATTGTTCCGGACCTTGTCGGCAAAGATGTGGTATCGGCTTTAGAACTTTTAACTGATTTGCAATTAAATACCAAAGTCAACGGGTCCGAATATAGTCAGCAATATCCAAAAAACCATGTTATTTTTCAAGAACCGGAACCAGGATCTGAAATAAAAAAAGATCGTGATGTCAGGATTATCATATCAAAGGGAACCCGCCATATTTTAATGCCGAGATTAATCACTCTATCCCAACAACAGGCCAGGATGATTTTGGAAGAAAACGGCATTTCCCAGGGACACCTGTCGCGGACTTTCAGCGCAGATGTAAAAAAAGATCATATTTTGGTACAGGTGCCCGCAGCCGGAGCCATGATCACGCGGGGTGCTTCGGTGAACCTTCTAGTGAGCATGGGACCGCGACCCGCTGAGTTAAAAATGCCTGATTTATCCGGACTGTCTCTGGATAAGGCCGTGTTCAGGATCGAAAAGACCCATCTGGCCTTAGGGGCCATACAATCACAATTTCACAAACATAAACCCCGCAATATTATTATTCGCCAGGAACCTCTCGCCGGTTATCGGGTAATTGAGAACAGCCCCGTTCATCTCATTATAAACCGTCCCCCGGGCAAATCGACGCAAGGAGGTCTTCATCGCCCCTTATACGGCAGTCTTCTGCAACATGATATTCAGTACGGCTTTTTGAAAAAGAGAGTGCGGGTGGAATTGGAGAATCCGGACAGTTCGACGGATATATTCGACGACTACGTGAAAGCCGGTGAACAATTATGGATCCTGATTCCCAGGGATCAGGATGCTGCGGTCTTTATTTTTGAAGATGATGAACTGGTTAAAACCCAAATATATGATGCGTGGTAGGGACGGGTTGCGGGTTGCGGGTTGCGGGTTGCGGGTTCTTC
>JAIVWA010000528.1:0-3658 GCA_049190255.1 Gammaproteobacteria bacterium
CCATCCTTCGACATTCGATATTCGATATTCTGCGGTTCTGCGGTTCGCTGTTCTCTGTCATCTGTCCTCTGTCATCTGTTCTCTGTCATCTGTCCTCTGTCATCTGTCATCTGTCATCTGTTCTCTGCCCCCGATACCATTCAAACGTCATTTCAAGTCCCTGCTCCAGGGAGACAGCAGGATTGAATTTGAGTTTAGATTTCGTAAAGTCCATTCCGGCGTATGAGTGCAGAATATCCCCGGA
Source organism: Gammaproteobacteria bacterium (assembly GCA_049190255.1). Taxonomy (GTDB): domain Bacteria; phylum Desulfobacterota; class Desulfobacteria; order Desulfobacterales; family JAFDCJ01; genus JAFDCJ01. Next base: position 245 of record JAIVWA010000528.1, read on the forward strand.
TCTGACCGGTTCATATCTTGGCTCCAGCGGTTTTTGTCCGCTCAAAGAAGCAATTATTTCCCAGAGCCGGTTGATGCGGACCTGGTTGCCCGTCCCGATGTTAAAAATACTGCCCTGGGGGTGATTCATGGCGGCGGCAAGCAGGTTGGCATAGACCACATCCTTGACATACACGAAATCTCTACTCTGACTGCCATCACCGTATATCACCGGCGCCTGGTTTGAAACCGCCCGGGTCATAAATATCGATATAACGCCCGAATAAGGAGAGGAAGGATCCTGCCGAGGACCGAAGACATTAAAATACCGCAGGCTTACGCTTTCCAACCCGTAGAGTTCGTAATAAATCCTGGCATAATGTTCGGCCGAAAGTTTATGAACCGCATAGGGGCTAGTGGGTTGCGGGTTCATGGTTTCGGTCTTCGGCAGCAGGGGATCATCTCCATAGACTGCACATGAACTGGAAAAGACAATTCGGCAGGCATTTTGAGAGCGAGCGGCTTCAAATACGTTTAAGGTGCCGATATCATTAATCTCTGCAGATTCAACAGGATTGTCGATCGTTTGCTGTACGGCCACCACGGCAGCCAGGTGAAATATGACGTCACAACCTTCCGCGGCTTTTCCAATGATATCCCCTTGACGAATATCTCCTTGATAAAAAGTAATACGATCTCTCAGTGGCTCCAGATTTAGCAAGCTTCCGCTGGAAAGATTATCCAGTACCGTTACGCTGCATTTCCCGGCCACCAGCGCTTCAACCAGATGTGAACCAATAAACCCGGCACCACCCGTAACCAGCGCCTTTTTGAAGGTGATGTTCATATACTCTCCCAAATTTGAACCCCTTGACTTTCAAGCCCATTGAGCCTAAAGTTTATCATGCTGGTGCAAAATTGCAAGAAAAGTGCTTGCATAATCGTTACCTGGCAACAAGCCAGCAAAGCAAATCAATGATCCCGTCGTTATGGGCGCATTAGTCGGCACATTCCAAAGAAGTCATTTAAAAAAAGAAAATGAAATCACATATTCAAATCAAACTGTTTGCCTCGCTGCAAGAATTCACGCCACCGTCGTCGGATAAATACCCGATCGATGAGGGTCTTACCATTCACAGCCTTCTTGAACAATTAAATATTTCGCAGGAGAAAGCCAAACTCATTTTTATTAATGGCGTTAAAGCAGATTTTGCCGCGACGCTAACAGGAGGAGAACGGGTCGGTATCTTTCCTCCGGTGGGAGGTGGTTAGTGGTACACAACAAGCAGTTAATCCTGATAGCCTTGGCCGTGGCAGTTTTAGCAAGCGCCTGCGCATCCAAGCCTTTTTTGAAGGTCCAATATCAATTGCCGTCATCATCGACAGCATTGACGGGAGAAAGACTTTCACTGACGATCTCCGACCGCAGAAATGATGATGCGTTTTTGAGCGCTAATGCCAAGAAGTCGCTCAAAAATTTTAATGGCACCTATTCTCTGGTTGTCCTGCGTGATGATGGAAGCGGAAATTTAATCGGTGCCTATGATCTTGATTCACTATTGAAGGAAATTTTCAAGCAGCGACTAGAAAATGAAAGCGTACAGGTTATCGCCAGCGCTGATGATGCAGATGCCAGCCTCGAAATCCAAATAAAGGAGTTTAAGCTCGATCTCGTCGACCGCAAATGGGTGCTCCGTATGAGTTACCAGGCCAGCCTGTCAAAAAACAGTGGGATGCTTGCCAAGGAATCGGTCAACGGTTCAGCCGAGAGGCTAAAAGTAATGGGCAAAAGCGATGCTGAAAAAATCCTGGGGGAACTTGTTACCGATATGGTCAACAAGTTGAATGTGTCCAAGCTGTTTCAACAGGCCCGATGATAACCGTCATTACTCTAAAACCCTAATTGAGCGAAAAACGCTCAATTAGGCGTTAATTGTTATTTGTTAATCGTTATTAGAATTCGATGACAACCTTATTTTATATTTCTATGATGGGTGAGATATAATAATAGATTTCATTCCTTTCATACTATTAACTAATAACGAATAACAGATAACTCCCAATTGGCTTATAACTCAATTGGGGCTAAATATCGCAGCCATCGAAAATAGTCATTCTGTATAAGGGGGGAGGTTAACATGAATACCAAATCAGAATTTGATCCCCAGTCGTTTGCAGTCGTTGGTGCCGGACCGGTGGGATGTATCGTGGCGGCTTTTCTGGCCCAGGGCGGATATGAAGTTATCCTTTGCGATGTGGTTTCCGATTTATTGAAACCGGCCCTGGATCCCGGAATCATTATTGAAGGCGCAGAAAATCTCCAACAGAAAGTCACCAGGACCTGTACGGATATCGATGAGTTGGCAGATCATGATCCGGATGTCATCTTTATCACCGTTAAGGCCAATGCGTTGCCGCTGATTGCTTCCGCCATCGAAGGATTTTATCGTGAGGGAATGTATATTGTCAGCTGGCAAAACGGCATCGACACCGAACTGGAGCTTGCTAAAATATTGGGCAAGGCCCCGGTGATGCGGGCTGTTGTTAATTATGGTTGCGGGCTTGTTGGTCCGGCCCATGTCAGCATGCCGTTTCATCATCCTCCCCACCACATCCAGGAAATGGATCCCGCATCTCGCAGTGAGGCAATTGCAGTTGCAGAAGCCCTCAGCAAATGCGGCTTAAAAACCGATCACACCGACCAGATTATTTCCATGGTCTGGCGCAAGACGGTCATGAACGCCTCGATGAATCCGGTATGCGCCGCCACCGGGCTGACCATGTCCCGGGCGATGAATGACCCCATTGTTTATCAGATCGTTGATGCCCTGGTAAAAGAATGTTTAAAGGTGTCCCGGGCCAATGAGATAAATCTGGGATGGAACTATTATTCTGACGCCATGGAATATATGCGCAGTGCCGGAGATCATAAACCTTCCATGCTCATGGATATCGAAGCCAATCGTAGAACCGAGATTGACTTCATGAACGGAAAATTTGTGGAATACGGGCAGCAGGCCGGCATTGAGACCCCGTATAACAGCACCCTTTGGGCATTGGTCAAGGGGCTGGAGAGCAAATAGAAGGCAGGGCCTTCTATTTGCTGTTATTGGGTAATGGTTAATTGTTATTGGAAATCAAGCAGTCAATCAGCTTTGTCCGAACCTAATAACTAATAACAATTAACGAATAACTGTCGGCGTTTAATTTAACAAGTTTAGTATTAAAAGATTAAAACTTAAGATAAATGAAAGCAAAACCTGTATACGTCGGCGCCGACGTAGGGTCATCGAGAACCAAAGTTGCCGTGATGGATTCCGGCAAACAACTGTTGGGCTATGCTATAAAAAAATCAGGCATTGATTTTACAGCCACGGTTCAGGAATGCCTGCAACGTTCTTTGAAAATGGCAGGGGTGCCACCGGCAGACGTAGTC
>JAIVWA010000529.1:0-3650 GCA_049190255.1 Gammaproteobacteria bacterium
TTAGGTAATGGCGGATAGGTTTTTCATAGAGAAATGTCATCACAAAAACGAAAGAAAATGCAAATGGACTAAAAAGCGCATCAGTCCAATAGATGAAAGGATTGTCAAATAACTCTTTGGGATATGACTCAGCGCTGTGTATCAAACCGGTTGCCAAAAAAACACCGATGAAGTTGGCAATACCGTTGGCAACGAGCATTTCGTTTTTGAGATGGAAAAGTTTTAATTTCTTCATGATCCGGTCTCCTCTTTCCACTATCCCAGTGTGACGCAAAGTTGTGATACATTTAACCGATCTCCAGAGCAATCAAGGTAACGTCGTCATGAGTTAGCTCTTTTCCCGCATATTGATGCAATGCTTGGAGAACTGCCGATTTGAGTTCAGTGATAGGGGACTTGATGTTTGCATCAAGGACATCTTTGAGGCGCTCTAATCCAAAGCAAACACCCTCGGGATTGGGTGCATCAATGATGCCATCGGTATAGACAAAGAGTCGGTCTCCGGGAGCCATCGGAATCGTCAACTGCCCGAAGAGTGTATCCTCAGTGACAGCAAGTGGTATGTTCATTGGAGGACCATCGCTAAGACCTTTGTGACCTGGTGGTCCGGCAAAAGACCAGGCCTTGTCGGTCGTTCGCCTGTATAGAACAGGGGGGTGTCCGGCATAAGAAATTTTCGCTTCACTCTCCTGACTGTAGTACGCGACAACTGCCGCGGTAGTCATGGCATCCAGGCTACGGCTGCTAATTCGTTGGTTAACCTCGCCCAGAATGACTCGACTGTCGGGCTCTCACATGTGGGCTTTTAAAGAATCGTAAACGTACCGGCTTATTTCCGAGACAGCCTCACCGTGACCGGTAACATCTGCGATAGCCAGTCGAGTGATTACATCGCCTTTACAAACTCCAAAATAGTAGATGTCTCCACCAATGCCCCCTTCACTGGATACAGAGTAAATAGAACCAGTGACTTTTCCGGCAGAGATCTCTATATCTCGATTACGGATGCCTCCCAAGATTTCCTTACATTCGAGCCTGCCGTGTGAATTAACAATTGGAAACGGTGAATCTTTCTCGTGCATTTGCACACTCCTTTCCCCAAAATTTGGGGCTGAAATATTAAATATTTCATCTTGTATTAATCAAAGCTTTCATTGTATACCGTCACTTCAATCCTGCCTTCCGCAGGCTGTCAATTAGGCGCTCTATCACCGCTTGATCTTTATAGGGGAGCCTCTGTCTCAGAGCCTCCAAGGAGGCCTGGGGATTTAGTCTCTCGATTTCTGCCACCTCAGCCCGAGCCTCTTGCTCCCTTCCTATCTCACTGTAACTGGCAGCCAAATAGGCATGGGCAGGCATAAAATCCGATTTGCGGTCGAGGACTCTCTTGAGTGTTTCAATCGCCTCTTCATAGCGACCCCTTATGAAATAGCCATGGCCTAATTCCCACAAGTAAGAGACCGGATACCTGGGGTTGAGGCGCATGGCCTTCTTTACCAACCCAATAGCGTCCTCTGGCCTTCCAGCAAAGTTTAGAATATACCCCAGCCCCACAAGCTGATCAGCATAGTTGGGACTGAGAGCGATGGCCTTCTTTAGCTCGGCGATGGCCTTCTCATGCTGTCTTTTCCACAAATAGACTTTACCCAATAGGTGGTGGCCCCAAGGCAGTGAGTCATCCAGGTCTAATGTCCTTTGAGCGAGTTCAAAGGCATGCTCGAGAGACTGGGGGTCTCGGCTCCAGCCGAAGGTCCTCTCATGGAAGTGGGTGAAGCCCAATGCCGCATACGCTGCTGCAAACTCGGGGTCCAGATCAATGGCTCGCTCAAACATTTGCCGAGCCTTGACATTCGCCTTTTTCGTAAAGCGATTTTGATACTCCGCCCCTTGCAAGTACAAGTCATAGGCCTCAATGTTGTCGGTGTATTTGCGCACCAGACGCTCTTGTTCATCCTCCGTCAACTTCACTGCCAGAGCCGCTACTATCTTCTGCGTCACCTCGTCTTGCAGGGCAAAAATGTCTTTTAGGTCCCGGTCATACCGTTCGGCCCAAAGGTGCCCCTCCGTGGTTGCATCCACCAGCTGTGCTGTAATCCGTACCCTGCCATTCGCCTTGCGGACACTGCCTTCCAATACATGCCTTACGCCAAGTTCTTGTCCCACTTCCGCTATTTTGATTACCTTGCCCTTATAGGTAAAGACAGAGTGGCGGGCGATGACAAACAGGCCTGATATCTTAGAAAGATCAGTGATAATATCCTCGGTTATCCCATCGCTAAAATATTCTTGCTCTGGATCGCCGCTTAGGTTTTCAAATGGTAGCACAGCAATGGATGGTTTGTCGGGTAGGGGAAAAGCCATTTTATCCGAGGAAGCCGGTTCTATCTGCGCTGCTTGACGGTGGTATAAGTACCAGCCTATGAATCCCCCTGCGACAACTACCAGAACAATAACTGCGGATAGCGCCACCTTTCTCCATGTTTTTCTTCTAACTTTATTATCCGCGATAACTTTTCGGGCAGTTTCAGGTTTCATCAAAATACTATAGATGCGCACTGGCTCTTTGATATTCTTGACTGTCTGCTCGCCATCGTATTCGTACCTGAAAGGAAGTTTATTTTTGACTTGATCATAAGCAGTACCCGAAAGGCAAATTCCGCCTTCTTCTGCCAGAGCCTCAATCCGGGCTGCGATGTTTACCCCATCACCGTATATCCGGTCTCTCTCTTCGATGACGTCTCCCAGATTAACGCCAATGCGAAAATTCATCCGGCGATTTTCAGGTAAATCGGCATTTCTTGATTTTATTTCCTGCTGAATATCCCAGGCACAGCGCAGTGCATCTACAATGCTAACAAATTCAGCCAAAATATTGTCACCAGGTGAATCCACAACCCGGCCTTTGTGGTCTTTGATAAGAGTGCTAATAACTTCACGATAAGCGGTAAGGGTTCGAACAGTGCTCTCTTCGTCCTCGCCCATGAGGCGGCTATATCCTTTGACATCGGCACTGAGGATAGCGGTAAGTTTGCGTTTAAAACCTTCTTGGGTCATTGAGACGCCTACCTAATTGTGAGGTTTTAAAATAAAGAAGAACTCAGAGTTGAATAATATCAGTGAGATAAGGAATCTAATGAAAGGTATGCATACTACATTGTATTATCACAGTCAAGGAGATGGCACGAAAAACAATCTCAATTATAATTAAATGGGTAAGTTTATGATGTGTGGTAAGTTTAGCCAAAAGTCTGTGAATTTTTGTGATATCGTATGGTGATCCAAAAGTTACTGAGCAAGGTTTATAACTGCATATAATCCCAGCACCCGGTGACGCGCCACCACTTACCAGTGACCAGCTCCCAGGGACCAGAGACAAGAATTCCGCTACTCTCCGGGCACATTTGACCCCACCGACAGGACCGGGCAAGGGGCTCTGCGTACCACTCGATCAGTGGTTGATCCCAGAAACAGCGTCTTGACCAGGCCGTGCCCTCTTATCCCCATCACGATCATGTCGATATCATTTGTCTCCGCATATCTGGCGAGCTCTTCATAAGGCTGTCCTTCCAAAAGGCTTGTCTGCGGGGTACACCAATTGCGGGCTTCTTCCGGAACCAGGTCTTTGAGCTTTTGGCTGAGAAGATTACGAT
>JAIVWA010000530.1:0-2702 GCA_049190255.1 Gammaproteobacteria bacterium
CGTATTCAGGCATGTCCTCCTCCTTCTCCACCGAGGTAGTAAATAGGAATCATATTTTAGAATCATTTACAATAAGTGTTTTTAATTTTTTTTTGATTGACATGTCAAAGCAATTTTTTTTATATATCCATAAGTTTTTCTTATAAATCATTTCTTCTGACGATACCATGCAAATCAATCTTAATCAGCTCAGAGCTTTCTACCTGGCAGCCAAAGAAAAAAGCGTTACCCGGGCGGCCGACTTGCTCCATATTACCCAGCCGGCGGTTACCATGCAGATTAAGTCCTTTGAGAAGAATCTTGACATCCAACTTTTCCGAAAGTACGGCAAAGAGCTTCAGCTGACTGATGCCGGTACGGCCCTTTTTGGCTATGCCGAACGGATTTTTTTGATTGTTGGGGAGCTGGAACATGCCTTGAAAAGCCGGGGAGATCTAAACCGGGGATCTCTAACCATTGGCACCACCAGAAGCTTTGCGCGACACCTCATGCCGGAACTGCTTTCGCGCTTCCAGGAGCAGTTCCCCACCGTCAGGGTCTCTCTGAAAGTGGGAAGCTCCCAGGAGATTGCCGACGGGCTGATGGCCTTTAAATACGATCTTGGGATTATTGGCAGGTTGCCGGGTTTAGGCAAACTGAAGGTCGTGCCTTATAAACGCGAGGAATTTTGTCTGGTGCTATCACCCCAACACCGATTTGCAAAGAAACAAAGCGTCTCTCTGCGTGACCTGAAAAATGAGCCGATCATTATCCGGGAAAGTGGCTCCGGCTCGCGGCATGCCATTCTTTCGATGCTCAGTTCCTATGATGTGAAACCTTCTGTACTTGTGGAAGCCGGAAGTGTAGAGTTTATCAAGGAGTATATTATCAAAGGACATGGTATTTCCTTTCTTTACAAACCCGAAGTTGAGCTTGAGGCCAAGATGGGGCTTCTCAAACCCTTCGATGTCGAGGAAGGACCTATCCTGGTTCAAACGGATATTGTCTATCCCAAAGAAGCGGATCTCTCACCTCCGGCCCGGGATTTTTTGCGCCTGATCGAGCCGGAGCGTGAAGTTGAAGGCCGGTAATGTCTCGGGATTTCTATAGCTTATTTAAACTATAAGGCATTATTTGAGGTCTGAGTTTTAGCCCCATTTATGGAATAATGGAGTGATGGAGTACTGGAGTGTTGTAAAATGATATCCACCTTTTAACCATTACTCCAGTACTCCAATACTCCAACTCTCCGAAATTAATATAAAATGAAAACGATCTGGTAGATTAGCCTTCTTTTTGGTTATAGATCCTTAATTTTTAAGGCGTTTAACTATGTATGATGTCATTGTGGTTGGCGGTGGCCCCGGCGGTTCCGTCGCAGCCAAAAGATGTGCTCAGGGCGGATTAAAAACATTGCTTTTAGAGCGAAAAAAGCTGCCCCGCGATAAAGTGTGTTCCGGCATGGTGATGGGACCGTGGGCCCATGACATTATTCAGCAGGAATTCGGGCCCATTCCGCGGGAGGTCTTGGTTGATCCCCATTATCTGTCCGGACACATGATTCACGTACCCGGCGTGCCCCCGCAAGTTATTGCCTGCAAAACACCGCTGGCCTGGAGAAAAGATCTGGATTTCTGGATGATTCAGATAGCGCAGCAAGACGGTGTCGAAATATGGGATGGGGCCAAGGTAATGCAGGTGAATCAAAAGGCGGGCGCCTGCACCGTTACGATGATACAGGGTAAGACGACACAGGAGCTTAATTCAAGGTTTGTCATTGGGGCGGATGGGGGCGCTTCGGTTGTCAGGAAATCCTTATTCCCCCTGCTCAAAGTTCAATACTCGGTGCCGATGCGGGAATGCTATGACGGCACACTGGACCTGGAAAAGGACTACTTTCACTGGTTTTTTCCGAAATATCGCCCCCGCCCTCGCTTCGGTCTTAACCACAAGGGGGATTGTTTCCTGATTGAAGGCAGTGGCATAAAAGAGCTCAGGAATGAGATCGTTCAAGTTTTAGCTGAATATGGTTTTAATCCCAAGAGCAAAGCCATTTGGAAGGACGGCTGTTTAATACCACGGCTCCACGAAGCCCTGATTACAGGCGCTTTTTCCCCGGCGCAAGGAAATATTTTACTTATTGGAGATGCCGCCGGGCTGCTGTTGCCGATAACCTTTGAGGGAATCGGCACGGCCCTTAAGAGCGGGATTTTGGCCGCCGATTCGGTTGCACGGTCGATCAAAGAGGGAAGGGCGGTCGCCGGAATTTACCTCCGGGAACTAAAACCTATCCTGAAAGTGCTCAGAAGCCTGCAATCATGGAATAAAAGACTGGAACAGGAGGCCGCCAAAGGAGGCGCGGAGTTGTCAAAGGCGTTGAAGGCGGCGTATAGGGAGACACTCAAAGTTGCCTGAATCTTGCATGAAAATTAATGAGGGGTTTAGAATAATATTAAATAACCGCAAGATGTGAGAATTAGAGCCGTAAAGCCAAATACCTAATAAGTAAAAAGGAAGATGGTCGATTTAATTTCATTAATTTTCACCCTGCGGGCGAGCCGGAGGCTTCCATATGCGGCGTTATTAAGGGCTCGGCATAGTGCACTATGGCCTCGCCCTTAAGTGCCTTGCATATGAAAGCCTCCGACTCGTGCAAAATCCAGGCAGGTAGTTTCCAATTCATAAATGGAGGATATTTGGAAATAAAAACTCAACCCGATTGT
>JAIVWA010000530.1:2709-3650 GCA_049190255.1 Gammaproteobacteria bacterium
AAGGCGGTCTATGGGGAGACACTCAAAGTGTAATCGTTCAGGGGTTCAAGGTTCAGAGGTTCAGGGTTCACGTCAAATCCGAACCATTAATTCTGGCAACACAAATCGGGTGCTTTGTACCCGGTTGCAAGTTCAATTCATAAATGGAGGATATTTGGAAATAAAAACTAAACCCGATTCTGTTTACGACGAGATTTACAGGAAGGCCGAGCCTTACCTGGACACGCGCCGGAACGATGTCCACGTATCCCTGTCCTATGATTTTGCCCGCCGATTACTGGCCCATTACCCAAATGCCGATGAAGAGATTGTCCTGCCGGCCATCATTTTGCATGATGTGGGATGGAAGATGGTGCCCGAGGAGAAACAGTTAAGGGCCTTTGGGCCCAAGGTCAAAGATAAAAAGATGCAACGGATGCACGAGACAGAAGGCGTCAGAATTGCGGAGGAAATTTTAACACGTCTCAATTACGATAAAGAAAAAATCCTGGAAATTTTGTCCATCATTGACGGCCACGATACCAGACCGGAAGCGCTTTCCCTCAATGATCAATTGGTGAAAGATGCCGATAAGTTGTGGCGATTTACCCCGACCGGTGTGGACATCGATCACACCCGATTCGGCATTCCTCGCGACAGCTACATGAAATGGCTTGATGCGGTGATAGATGATTGGCTCTTTACACCCCAGGCCAGGGAGATGGCTCATGCCGCGTTGACCGAGGCAAAGTGCACTTTAGTATCTTAGTTCTGAAATTGTTGTTTTTAGTGGCAAGAAATTTTTTGGCATCTTTGTAGATCCCTATCTATCCAAGCTTCAGAGAAATCTGAGCGGGCGTTCAACTTTTTTTGTTTGGGTCATTTGAATTTTGGTGATTCGAATTTGTTTCGGATTTCGTATTTCGAGTTTCGGATTTCCGGTTTATCCGGGTTAGGTAAAT
>JAIVWA010000531.1:0-3647 GCA_049190255.1 Gammaproteobacteria bacterium
CAACAAACAACCAGCGTTCCCACAGTTTTTCCGAATCAAAGTTAAGGAGGTGGTCACATGGAAACGCAAGAGATACAAATGAACGGGAGCATTACCAGTTTGTTAATGGTTTTCTGATGCATTAACGAAAAAAGTTACAGAAAAGCAAGAAAAGTTCTGGACATTCCTGTTGATCACCTGTATAGCATAATAAACTATCGTCACGAAAGGCAGGTAATCAAATGGAATCAATGTGTTTCGAGAGATTTTGTGGGCAAATCGTCAAAAATCAACAAGTAGATGAAATAATTGAGATAATAGAAACCTTTCCAAAGCTCAGCCGCACTGAGCTTGCCAATACGGTCTGTGAGCTATTTTCATGGAAAAGACCCACTGGAAAGCTTAAAAGCGTTGAATGCCGACAGTTTCTTGAACGTCTGGATGAAAAGGGAACCATAAGGCTGCCGGTGTGCAGAAAACAGTATGCGAATAGAGGCGCGATAAAGGTTCAACGGACCGGAAAGGCGGACATTCAACCCACCATTTCCGCAAAGCTGAAGGAACTATCTCCCATATTGCTGACAAGGGTTGATAGTAAGCAACAAAGACAGCTTTGGTATGAATACGTTGATCGATATCATTACCTGGGGTATCAATTGCCTTTTGGAGCGCAGTTGCGCTATTTTATTAAAGCCGGTGCAACCCATGATATTCTTGGCTGCTTTCAATTTTCCAGTCCGGCCTGGAAGATGGCGCCACGGGACCGTTGGATTGGTTGGAGCGATGAGCAACGAAAGTTCAACTTACAAAAGATCATTAATAACAGCCGGTTTCTCATTTTTCCTTGGGTTGAGGTCAAAAACCTTGCCAGTTCGGCACTTGCGTTGGCTGCCAAGACCGTGGCTGATGATTGGCAACACTGCTACGGCTATCGCCCGGTTCTTATGGAAACATTGGTTGACCAAAAGCGATTCAAAGGCACTTGCTATAAGGCGGCCAACTGGATACACATGGGAAAAACGACGGGCCGCGGGCGGATGGACCGTGACAACAATCAGCAAGGCGCGGCGGTCAAGGAGATTTTTGTTTACCCCCTGATATCCCGATTTCGTCAAGAATTGGCGGGATTGTAAGAGGGCATCATGGGACAAGCAGCACGCATTTTTGAACAGGATCCAACGGGGAAATTTCGACACATGATCCATGATGAAGTGGACAAATGGGTTGACCAAATTATAGATGAAGTGTTTGAGGACGGTAAAGAGCCCACGGTAATGGAGCTCAGCCAACTTTTTTCCGAGACGAAACAAAAGTTTTTTGGCGCTTGTTTTCAAGCACTGATTGAGCAAAAGTACGCCGGGTTATTGGAGCAGGAATACGCCCCTTGCCCGAAATGCGAAAAGATGTGCAAAAAGCGGCGCGGGAATTTAAAACAGATGGTGACCATGCAGGGTCCCAGCGTTTTGAAACGGCCCTGGTTTTATTGTGTGGATTGTTCATATGGGTTTTCGCCATTGGACAAGACGCTTGAGATCAGCCGCAAAAAATATCAGTTTGATGTGCAGAAAAAATCGACCCGGACCACTGCCGAGGTTCCGTTTTCCGGAGGCAGTGAGCTGTTCGCGGAACTTACCGATCAGCCCATCAGTGACCATTTTATGCACGATACATTTGAGCAGGTCGGTGAGCATGCCCGTCTGGCGGATGTTATTCCCAGCCGGGAAGAGATCACCGCACGGTGCCAAGAGGTAAACGAGAGTTCCTGGCGCCCGGTACTGGTCGTCGCCTCCGACGGTGCTCATGTTCCGACGCGTCCCAAAGCAAAGCGTAATGAAAAAAGGGGCCAGGGTCGGTGGCAGGAGGCCAAGGGGTTCCGTATATATTTGCTGGGCAAGGATCGGATAGTTCATGTAGCAAGCTGGCATCAAATCCAAAATGAAGAACAATTTGGCGAGGATCTGTCATTTGTGGCATCTCGAATCCCACAGGATGATCTTCGCATTGGATTGTTGGGTGACGGAGCCGACTGGCTGTGGAAACATATGGTTGCTTGCTTTCCAAAAGGGCGCCAGATTTTGGACTATTTCCATTGTGCAGAGCATATCCACAAGGTGGCCAAGCTGCAATATGGTGAGAAATCTCAAAAATGCCTGGAATGGGTGGAAAGTACAATAACGCGGCTTTTTTATGCCGAAGTGGATAATGTGATTTGGGGGCTTCAGCGGATGAAGCCCCGGGATAGTTTGGCAAAGGAAGAAATCCGAAAACTCATTGGTTACTTGCAGAACAACCGGGAAAGAATACATTATCACGGTGATCAAATAGGCGGTTATCCTATTGGTAGCGGGGGTATTGAATCTGCGAACAAATTTATCTGTCATACACGAATGAAGCGTTCAGGGGCATGGTGGGTTAAGGAAACGGGAAACGAAATGCTTGGAATTCGTTGTGCGATATATAATGGAACATATGGCAAGATTTTCGAAAAGTATAAGAAAGCTCAGATGCCACTTTAATCAACTGCTTTTGTTAACAAACTGGTAATGCTCCCATCTCATCCTAATCAACAGCAATTCAGTGAAATTTGACCATAATCTTTCTCATGGTGATCATATCTCTGTTTACCCTGTTTTTGAAAACCTGGACATATCTCATGTCACCCGGCTGAGGCCAAAACCCCTGCGCAAAACCCGTTTTATAGTGGATGTGCATCTCGGCAGGCTGTCACGCCTGCTTCGGATGCTCGGTTTTGATACTCTTTACAAAAACAATTACAAAAATGAAGAGATTATTACAGAAGCGCTTACACAAAAACGAATTATCCTGACGCGTGACCCTGGTCTTTTGAAAAACAGATCCATAACACACGGCTATCTGATAAGGGGAACAGATCCCCATGAACAGGCGCGTGAAGTGATCTGCCGGTTTGATCTGTATTCACAGGCAAAACCGTTTATTCGATGTGGACAGCAGATAAAAAGTTAAAATCAGGGGCAACTAAAGTTTAAGGAAGGAGCTTTCATGGCCAAGGTAAGTATAAGCACACAGGCACCTGAATTTACATCAAAAGATGTTCATGGAAATACAGTATCGCTCTCCGGTTTCGCCAATAAAAAAAATGTACTGCTTGTATTCAATCGCGGATTTATTTGACCCTTCTGCCGCAGGCATATGGCGCAGTTGCGTCAGGATTATGAAAGCTTTAAGAACCTGGATACTGAAGTTTTAGTTGTTGGTCCGGAAAATACGAAGGCTTTTCAGGAATACTGGACAAAAGAAAATTTACCATTTGTCGGTCTGCCTGATCCGGAACACACTCTCTCAGGACTCTATGGACAAGAAGTCAAACTGCTGAAGCTGGGAAGACTGCCCTGCCAAATGATTATCGATAAGACGGGAATGCTTCGTTTTGTGCATTACGGCCGATCAATGTCCGACATTCCGTCAAATAGCGAAATACTTGAATTGCTGGAGACAATTGAATCCAGTTCCTAAGTACCTGCTTTCCAGAGAGCCGAGGTATGGCGAATTCAGGTTGGTTCTTGGTTGTGCGTCGTAAAACATTAGCCAGGATGATGGCTGCATAAAACGTGGTACGCCCGGCAGGATTCGAACCTGCGGCCTACGGATTCGAAGTCCGGCGCTCTATCCAACTGAGCTACGGGCGC
>JAIVWA010000532.1:0-3636 GCA_049190255.1 Gammaproteobacteria bacterium
GTCTCTGATTGGCGGCTGGATGAGAAGAATGTCGGGCATGTTGCTCGATTCTCGATGCTGGTTACTGGTTGCTGGAACTAAATGGTTTAAGGTATAGGGTTTAGGGTTCAAGGTTCTGGGTTCAGAGGTTCAGGGTATAAGGCAAAGGGCTCAAGGCACAAGGCGCATGGCGCACGGAATAGGGCATATGGTATAAGGTAAATGCCTCCCAGCTTTTCCGCATTCCGCCTTCCGAATTCATAATAACTCCATCACTCCAATACTCCAGTATTCCCTTACTTCACGGGTTTGTACTGCTTCAATTCATCAAAAAATTTATGATTGGCTTTGGGAAATGGGTAGTCGTCGAGCTGCTGAAGATTGATCCAGCGATGATCAACGGGGCCGTTTAACGCTACCCTGCCCGAAACATAAGAACAGCAAAAGACATCCATGACGATTTTAAAATGAGTGTAGGCGTGTTTGACCCGGCAGAGACGCGAATCCACCTTGATGGCAAGATTGACTTCTTCTTTGATTTCTCTGATACACGCCGCCTCGGGACTTTCACCTTTTTGAATCTTTCCTCCCGGAAATTCCCACAACCCACCGAGCAGTCCTGATGGTTTTCGCCGGGTGATTAAAACCCGGCCGTTTTTAAAAACCACCCCCACGGCGATGCGATATTGAGGGGTTGGAGGCTTTTTCACCGTTTTGGGGTAATCTAAAACCGCCCCGGATTGATAAGCCTTACACATTTTTAAGACCGGGCATGTGTCGCACAGCGGATGTTGCGGCCTGCACACGACGGCACCGAGTTCCATCATTGCCTGGTTGAATGTCCCCGGTTTCTTTTGATCCAGCAACGTGCCGGCCGCCTCCCTGAAAATTTTAGCGGATGAAGATTTGTTAACCGGATTTTTTATGACCCGCAGGCGTGCCAGAACGCGTTTGACATTGCCATCCACGACCGGAAAGGGTTTTTCAAAGGCCAGACTCAATACCGCTGCGGCGATGTAGTCTCCGACGCCTGGCAGTTTGCGAAATTCTTCCCATCTGTCGGGAATAACGCCCCGGTGCTCTTTTAAAACAATGCTTGCCGCACGGTGCAGATTGCGGGCGCGGGCGTAATACCCCAGGCCTTCCCAGACCTTTAGAACCTCTTGTGAATTGGCCCGGGCCAGGCTCTCAATATCTCCGAAGCGCTGCAGAAATTTTTGGTAGTAGGGCACAACTGTGGCAACCTGGGTTTGCTGCAGCATCACCTCGGAAACCCAGATGCGGTAGGGGTCATCTGTCTTTCTCCACGGCAAATCCCGTTTATTGACCCGATACCAGCCTAGTAAAGCCTTACGAAAAGTTTGAATTTCTTTTTTATTCAAATTTGCAATTGCCTAAATGAACTAATCCGCCAAAATACGTAGCGGACAAGAATGCCTAAAGTGCCTGAAATTAAAATCGGTTAAAATCCTTCTAAAAATCCGAAATTCGAAATCCGAAATCCCCAATCTTTATGGCTGTTTGCCCAGGAGTTTATCGAGCATCGTTTGGGTATCCGTTGTCGATCCGGTGCAGGAACCGTTGCGGCATACGTGGGCTGTGGCTTTACCTGCAATAACCTCCAGGCCGTCGGTGTATCCGGCAAATTTATTTAAGCGCTCGGCGTTTTGCTCTGATTTCACGATTGCCACTTTGTTGGGGGTGAAATTAAGATTCAAGGCCGCTAACAGTTCCCGGGTGTCGGTTGCCTGCGGTTTGCCCGTGATAACAATTTCCTCTCCCGGATGCAGGGCAAAGTCCAGGGCGCACAGGAAATAAGTGAAGGCGGACGGCTGGGATGTCACCGTTCCGGCAAAGGCCCGAATCTGAGCCTGGGCCCGGTCTTCCCATTGGGGATCACCGGTCAATCTGGACAAAAGCAAGAGGTTGTTCAGCGCAATCGAGTTGGCGGATGGAAGCGCACCGTCATATAACTCTTTGGGGCGCACAGGAAGATCAACACTTGTCCTGGAGGTGGAGAAGAAGCCGCCGTTTTCTTCATCCCAGAAATTGGCTATCATTTTTTTCTGAAGCGCTTGAGCTTGTTCGGCAAGTGTCAGATCAAAGCTGGTTTGATAAAGACTCAACAGGCCATGGATCAAATAGGCATAATCGCCGGCATGGGCTTCCACCGCCAACTCTCCATCTCTGAAGCGATGGTAAAGGCAGCCCTTTTCATCCTGCATTTTCAACAGGATAAAGTCAGCGGCCTTGCGGGCGGCACGCTCATACTCCGGCTGGTTTAAAATTCGGGCACCCAGAGACAGGGCCGCAATCATCAGCCCGTTCCAATCTGTCAGGATTTTATCGTCCTTTAAGGGGTGAATCCGCTGCTCCCGTATTTGAAACAGCTGATCGCGAATCCGGCGCCATTCGGCCTCAATTTGATCCTCCGGGATGCCAATTTTTTGGGCCCATTTTTTTAAAGGCGCCGTCAAATGGATGATGTTGGCTCCCGTTTTCTGCCGGGTGGCCTCATCTATAAAATTTCCTTCCGGACTCAACCGCAAAATCGTCTCCCACCTTTGCAGATCTTCATTTGCCAGCACCTGTTGAAACTCTTCCGTCGTCCACACATAGAACTTGCCTTCTTCGCCCTCACTATCGGCGTCTTCGGCAGAGTAGAAGGCTCCTTCCGGGGAGGTCATGTCCCGCAGCACGTAGCTGAAGATATCTTCTGCTGTTTCTGCAAACAAAGGCTCTTTGGTAATTTGATAGGCCTCCAGGTAAGCGGTAGCAATCAGGGCCTGATCGTAGAGCATTTTTTCAAAATGCGGCAGAAGCCATTTGGAATCGGTGGAATAGCGGTGAAAACCAAAGCCGACATGATCCCAGATGCCGCCCAGGCGCATGGCATTTAATGTTTTCTGAACCATGTCCAGAGCATGGGCGTCTCCGCTGCGGTGGTAACAGCGCAGTAAAAAGAGCAGCCGGTGAGGGGTCGGAAACTTCGGGGCCGGATCGAATCCGCCGTACTGCGGGTCAAATGCCGGTTTGATCTGGCGATAAGCTTCTTCAAGCAGGGCTGCGTCGGGATCATCGGCCGCACTAAACGCAAAAGCGCGCTGCAGGTTGTCGGCAATGCTGCCGGCTGATTTTTCTATCTTTTCAATATCGTCGACCCACAGTTTTTTTACCTGACGGCATATGTCAATCAGACCCGTCCGTCCGGAACGGCTGTTTTTGGGCAGGTAGGTCGCTGCAAAGAAAGGCTTTTTATCCGGCGTCATGAAAATGCTTAACGGCCAACCGCCGCTGCCGGTAAGCATCTGGCAGGCGGCCATGTAGACCGCGTCAATGTCCGGGCGTTCCTCGCGGTCGACCTTAATGCAAACAAAAGTATCATTGAGATATCCTGCGGCTTCTTTATCTTCAAATGATTCTTTTTCCATGACATGGCACCAGTGGCAGGTGGCATACCCGATGGAAAGGAAAATAGGTTTGTTCTCCGCTCTGGCCTTTGCGAAGGTTTCATCGGACCAGGGATGCCAGTCCACCGGATTGTGGGCGTGTTGGATGAGATAGGGGCTTTTTTCATTGATGAGGTGGTTGGGGGACATATATTACTCCTGTATGTAGCTATTCGAAACCATGTTGGGCTTAAATCAAGAATTTGTT
>JAIVWA010000533.1:0-3632 GCA_049190255.1 Gammaproteobacteria bacterium
TCGAGGAGGGGTATTACACCACCGACGCCGTATGTGCCGAACCCTGCGAAATATTTTCGATGAGAGGAGATAAAATAAGGGCCCTCTGTGAAAAAGATCCTTACATGGGATATCTGTTGAGCCAGCGGCTGCTGGTCATCCTGAAAAAGCGCTATGATCACCGCACCGAGCAATTTATCAAAGTCATAAAACATGATCCGGACATGAAAGACCTTTTCTGAATCTGACATGAGCCTGCAATTACCAGCCATTATCGTTGTCTGCCCCCTTGTAATATCCTTTTTGATATTTCTTTCAGCGTGGTGGTCAAAACGAGCCGGCTTCCCCCTGGCACTAGCGGCTTTGCTGATCTGCCTGGTCTCATCTTTTGTCATTCTGAAAACAGTCATTGAGCAGGGAACCATCCGGTACTGGCTGGGAGGATGGAGGCCACCGTGGGGGATCGAATACCGGGTGGATCACTTCAATGCCTTTATGCTGGTGCTGGTGTCATCCCTGGCCCTGATCTCGGCTATCTACGCCAAGCGAACCGTGGAATCTGAGTTGCCGGACAGGGTGGGGCTGTTTTGGAGCCTGTATCTTTTACTGGTTACGGGACTTCTTGGAATCATACTCACCGGGGACATGTTCAATCTTTTTGTCCTTCTCGAAGTGGCGTCACTGACCGCCTATGCCCTGATAGCGATCGGCAAAGGACGAGCAACGGTAGCCAGTTTCAGGTATTTAATTATCGGAACTATGGGGGCCTGCTTCTATCTGATCGGTCTGGGATATCTTTATATCATGACCGGCTCTCTGAATATGGAGGATCTTCGCATACTGCTCCCACCCCTGTACTCAACGACCGCCGTACAGGCTGCTTTTGTCTTTATTTTCATTGGATTCGGCATAAAAATCGCGCTCTTTCCTATGCATGCCTGGCAGCCGGATGCATATACATATGCACCTTCGGCCGTAACTATTATTATATCCACCGCCATGGCTAAAACTTCAACCTATGCTTTGATCCGCATTATCTTTTCGGTATTCACCCTTGAGTTTATCACCAACTTCCTGCCGCTGTTTGATATTTTGTGCTGGATCGCCGCCACCGCGATCATCGTCGGTTCAATATTGGCGATGGTTCAAAACAATCTAAAAAAAATGCTGGCCTATTCCAGCATCGCCAATGTCGGGTATATCGTGCTGGCCATCGGCCTCTCCCCTTTTACACCCTTTGGATTGACCCCGGCATTGATGCACATACTGAATCACGCGGTCATTAAAGGATGTATGTTCATGGCTGCCTGCGCCTTTATATATAAATTAGACCTGTGGGATATCAGGAAATTCGAGGGCCTCGGTCGGAGGATGCCCTATACCTGTTTTGCTCTGATATTGGCCGCTCTGGCCATGATTGGCATGCCGCCCAGTGCGGGATTTGTCACGAAATGGTATTTAATTCTGGCTGCGCTGGATGCTAAAAAATATCTGTTTGTGGCCGTCATCTTTTTCAGCACCCTGCTGATGATTATCTACTTTTGGCGCGTGGTTGAAATCATGTATATCCGAGCCGCCCCCTCCAGCGGTGAAACATCGGCTATCCCGGTGGATGAGGCGCCGCTGAGTATGCTGATACCGACTTTGACTCTCGGCGTTCTGACTTTTGTAATCGGTATCGGCTGGATATCCGGCCTTTTCACGCCTCTCGTTGTCGCCATTAACTCGAGTTTTGGATTGGGGGTCTTGCCATGACCGGGATCGTTGAATCCATCAGGCCCATCATGGCCATTGGGTGCCCCTCGATCGGAGCCCTGCTGATCCTCCTGTTTCGCAAGCGTCCCAACATCCGGGAAGGCTGCACCATTGTTGCCGCAATACTTCAGTTTGCCATTATCATTTCCATGGCGCCGGTCATCTTAAGCGGAGAGATGCTCCGAAGCCACATCATTAGCATAAGTCCCGGGCTAGATGTGAGTTTTCGAGTCGATGCCTTCGGTCTTCTTTTTGCCATCACATCGTCGTTTCTCTGGATTCTGGTTTCCCTTTATTCCATCGGTTATATGCGGGCTTTAAAAGAGCATGCCCAGACCCGCTACTACCTCATGTTTGCATTAGCCATTTTCTCGGCCGTCTGCATCGCCATGGCCGAAAATCTGATCACGTTTTACATTTTTTATGAAGCCCTGACGCTTTCAACCTACTGGCTGGTGGCACACCACGAAGATAAAGAAGCCTTTGCCGCCACCCGGAAATATCTTGCCTATCTGCTCGTTTCAGGTTGGTTTTTGTTTACGGCGGTTGTTTTGACTTACACCCTGGCCGGCACGACCCGATTTACCAGCGGCGGCATCCTGACATTGGATTCCGCATCCAGGCTGACCTTAACCGTTCTTTTTGCGCTTTTTGCGCTGGGTTCCATGAAAGCGGCCTGGATGCCCTTGCACTCCTGGCTGCCCAGCGCCATGGTGGCGCCTACACCGGTCAGTTCACTCTTGCATGCCGTGGCCGTTGTCAAGGCGGGGGTCTTTGGTTTTGTCAGAATCGTGTGTTACATATTTGGGATCGATTTGGTCGCAGGACTCGGTCTGGGCCTATGGCTGGGTGCGGTGGCATCATTTACGATGATCATGGGGTCCTTTCTTGCCATTGCCGAAGACAATCTTAAACGGCGGCTGGCCTATTCTACGATCAGCCAATTATCTTATATTCTCTTTGGTATCGCTTTGTTAAGTCCTTTCGGCATTAAAGGCGCGATGGTGCATATTCCTTTCCACGGCTTTATGAAAATTACGCTCTTTCTTTGTGCCGGCGCCATCATGGTGGTCACCGGCAAGAAAAACATCAGCCAGATGGCCGGCGTCGGCAAGCAGATGCCGGTTACCATGATGGCTTTTACGATCGGCGCTATCGGCATGTGTGGTGCCCCGCCGGTCTCCGGTTTTATCAGTAAGTGGTTTCTTGGTCTGGGCGCGGTCCAGTCCGGGAATTTTGTTTTTCTGGGCGTCCTTTTGGTCAGTTCCCTGCTGGATGTTGTTTATTTCTTCCCCATTGTAAAAACCGCCTTTTTTGACAATCCCTCGCAACATAATGATGCCGTGACGGGCGGAATTCTTGGCATGGAAACCCAAAGGCCGCTGTATCTGTTTATGGTCATTCCGCTGGCGCTGACAGCCGTTTTTTCAGTTGTTTTTTTCTTTTTCCCCGGAACGTTATACATTCTGGATCTAGTTGAAATGGCCGTGGATAATCTTTTTTAATTGATTGATTTTACGAGGTCTAAAATGGCAGGAAATCAGAGAGAAGGGCACGAACTCGTCTATAAACAGGATGACGGTGAAATAACCGCCTGGTTGACCGGTTTTGAGGAGAAAACGGAGCTTGCACACAAAGGCAGTCCATTTTACCAGAAGGTTTTTTTCCTTCTGGTTTTCATTGGCGTTTTTTACCTCGCAGCGATCTTTCTATTTTTTTAGGAGAAATTTCCATGAAACCAAAACATGAACTCACCTTTCTCGACTCGCCCCAAAACCGCCGGAGGGTCAGAAAATATTTTTACATTGCGCTGGTTTTGCTTCTGGCAATTGATCTGTTTATTCCCAAACATGGTCATTTTGCCTGGGAAGAGGCCCCTTTCTTTTTTGCGGTCTACG
>JAIVWA010000534.1:0-3632 GCA_049190255.1 Gammaproteobacteria bacterium
GTGAGTTGACGGCCGCAGGAGGGAGATTTCACCGGATGGTAATGGGACCCTAAAAATGAATAATGAATAATGAAAATTGAATAATTGTGGAAGTCGCTGCGCTCCGTCGATTTTTTAATGATTTTTAATAAAATCGATCCGCCGCAGGCGGACATTAATTATTCATTATTCATTCGACAATATTCATTTACTAACAGTTGAGGAGATGACCGTGTTTAAAAGATGGTTGGAATTGGCGCCTTTTGTTAAATTATTTCGGGGTCATTTAAGGTGGATGGTCCTGGGTACCCTGTGCGGGCTGCTCGCGGTGGCATCTGCCGTAGGGCTTCTGGCCTTATCGGGCTGGTTTATCTCCGCGGCGGCCTATGCCGGTCTGACGGTGGCCACCGCCCAGCTTTTTAATTTTTTCCATCCCAGCATCGGGGTTCGAATGTTTGCCATCGGTCGCACCCTGGCCCGTTATGTCGAAAGAATCGTATCCCATGATGCCACCTTCAGGATTTTACAAAGTTTACGAACCTGGTTTTACGTCCATCTGGAACCTCTGGCACCATCGCGCCTGATGATGTTTCGCAGCGGTGATGTATTAAATCGAATCGTGGCGGACATCGATGCGCTGGACAATCTGTATTTGCGAGTACTGTCTCCCAGCTTGGTGGCTCTGATCATGTCGCTTGTGGTCGTGGGCTTTCTGTGGATCTTTGATCCCTTCATTGCCCTTTCAACAGCGATTTATCTATCAATCGCCGGATTTGGTGTGGCCGCAATGGCTTTAAAACTCGGAGAAAATCCCGGGCGAGAATTGGCCCATCGCACCTCCGATTTGCGCGTTCGGACAATTGACACGCTGCAGGGAATGGCCGAATTGCTGGTCTTCGATGCCTATCATCGCCACCTCGATGCCATAAAGCACAGCAGCCGCGCCTTGCTAAAAAGCCAGTTGCGGATGAGTCATATCCGGGGCCTGTCGATGGCGTTGATCACTTTGATTACAGGCCTTGCCGTTCTGACGGCGCTTTATCTGGCAGTAGATCTGGTAAACCGTGATTTGCTCAACGGTGCCAACCTGGCCCTGATCGCGCTGGTGATTCTGGCATCATTTGAAGCAATCCTGCCCCTTCCAGAAGCCTATCAATTTCTGGGGCGCACCCGGGAAGCCGGGCAGCGATTGCTGGAAATCGTAAAAATACAGCCCCAAATCACTTTCCCCGAAACATCCGTCACCCTTCCCATCCAGTTCGGCGTCACATTTGAAAGTGTTAGTTTCCGCTACAGTGAAAAATCCCCCTGGGCGCTCCATGATATCAATATTCAAATCCCCGCCGGGCGGAGAGTGGCGGTCATCGGCGAAACCGGATCGGGAAAATCGACCTTGATTCATCTTGTGGTGCGGTTCTGGAATCCTGCCTCCGGTCACATCCGCCTGGCCGATGAAGATATCCGCGATTTAAGTGAATCAGAACTCCGCCGCTATATGTCAGTCATATCCCAGCAGCCGCACATGTTTAACGCCTCCTTAAGAGAGAACCTTCTGATGGCCTGCCCCGCAGCAGGCGATGATGCCCTGTTCGCGGCCCTGGAATCTGCCCGGCTGGATGAGTTTGTCAAAAGCCTGCCCGACGGTCTGGACACCCGGATCGGGGAAGCGGCCAAGCTGCTTTCCGGGGGTCAGGCACAACGTGTGGCCATTGCCCGGGCCATACTGCACGATGCGCCGCTGTGGGTACTGGATGAACCGACGGAGGGATTGGACCCCATTACGGAAAGGAACGTGATGCGGTCGTTGAAACATAAAACGACGGGGAAAACGATGCTGCTGATCACCCATCGGCTGGATGATCTGCATTGGATGGACCATATCATCATGCTGGATAAGGGACAGGTCGCAGCCCAGGGGACGCATTTAGAACTGTTGGAAAATAACGAACGATATGCCGCCCTGCATATGAGGATTTCTTAATTAGTTTATTTACTATTTTCTTTCAGTTCATATTGCTTTGCTTCTTCCAAGTACTGCGATAAAAATTTGAAAATCCGAAATCCGAATATCGAAATCCGAAACAATATCGAATTACCAAAATTCAAATGACCGAAACAACTGACCTATAAAATCTGTATGGCGGTCAAGTGTTTGGAGCATTAGAAAATTCGAATTTCGAATTTGTTTCGGATTTCGGCCAATTTTATAAGATCAGGCGTGCTTCGAATTTTAAGATTATCTAATCTCAGATTACATCGACCAATCAATCTTGACTATTCAGTCGCCAATTATCATTTAAAGAGGTCCGTGCTGATATAACGCTCGCCGGTGCTCGGCAACACAACCACGATGGTTTTGCCTGCGGATTCCGGGCGCTTGGCAACCTCAAGAGCAGCACGGATGGCAGCCCCCGATGATATGCCGCACAGGAGCCCTTCCAGTTTCGCGGCACTGCGCGCAGTTTCAAAGGCATCCTCATTGGTAACGGTCACAACATCATCGAGGAGTGACTGCTCCAGCACTTCCGGAATGAAACCGGCGCCGATGCCCTGGATTTTGTGAGGGCCTTTCTCACCGCCGGATAAAACCGGAGAATTGGACGGCTCCACGGCAATCGCCTTGAAAGACGGTTTCCTGGGTTTGATGACCTGGGCCACGCCCGTAATGGTTCCGCCGGTACCCACACCGGAGATCAGGATGTCGACGGTGCCCTCGGTATCGCGCCAGATTTCCTCAGCCGTTGTCTCCCGATGGACCCGCGGATTGGCCGGGTTGCCAAACTGGTCCGGCATGAAAGAATCTTTTTCAGATTCGAGTATTTCCTGGGCCTTGCCAATGGCGCCTTTCATGCCCTCAGCCCCCGGGGTCAAAACCAGTTCGGCGCCCAGGTGCTTGAGCAACCGGCGACGTTCATCACTCATGGTATCGGGCATGGTTAAACAGAGCCGGTAATTTTTGGCGGCGCAAATAAACGCCAGGGCAATACCCGTATTTCCGCTGGTGGGTTCTACGATCAAGGTTTGCGGTTTGATTGAGCCGTCGACTTCGGCAGCCTCTATCATCGAAGCGGCTATCCGGTCTTTGACGCTGCCCAACGGGTTGAAAAACTCTAGTTTAGCAAATATCTGCGCATCAATGTCTTCATTGATGCGGTTAAGACGCACCAAGGGTGTCGATCCGATGGTACTGCTGATAGTGGAATGAAATTTCATAATCGGCCTCCTTTATTTAACTAACAACGAATAACAAATTACTGCATGGACGAGCGATAGTGTTACGTCCCACATGTAATTTACAAAATTCGTATTGATTTAGTAGTACTTTCTTTTCCAGAATGAAATTGGTTAAATCCCAAATTCCAAAACTCAAATCCGAAACAAATCTCAGATGAATCAAACGATTCGGCTGTCTGTGAAAAACTACATTCGGTCTGAGCTGAGACCGAAGAAAACTCACCCTCGGCCTGAGCTCGAGTCGAAGGCTCGTGGCAAGTCCAACCCTGTTTGGATCATTGGAGCTTGGAATTTGGATATTGTTTGTTATTTGCTATTTGGTGCTTGGAATTTTTTATATTCAAAGACTCCACTAATTTTAAATAGGCTGTTCGACTTTATTATTGTATTTGTGGGACACAACGCTATTATTGCTGCAT
>JAIVWA010000535.1:0-3619 GCA_049190255.1 Gammaproteobacteria bacterium
ACAGTATATCCCATCAGACCTTGACGAAGTGGTGCGAAGACTCGGGATCGCATACGAGCGCAGCTACCTCAAACGTGCGTGCATCCAGACCGCGATGTATGCTGAAATGTGGCAGGATACGACGTACCTCATCAGCCGCATTCGGGAAACAAGCCCGATCCCGATATCGCTATCCGTATTTCCTTTAAGTGATGAAAAATACGCTGCACTAAAGGACATGGGCGTTAATGAACTGGTGGTCCCGCTGGATGCGTGCAGTCCTGAGCTGTTTAGCAGGATCAAAGGCAAAGAGGCAGATAGTATCTATAACTGGGATACCCACCTTGACGGGATCAGGCGCGCGGTTCGTATCTTTGGCAGGGGATCGGTGGGCACGCATCTTATCATTGGCATGGGAGAGAGTGCCAGGGATGCGCTCAAGGTGATAGATGAACTGCACGCAGATGGTGTTTATTCAGCACTGTTCGCATATACACATCTGCCCGGAACCCGGAATGTGGCTGCAAACCTGAATGTCAATCACTACCGCACGGTGCAGTTAGGCGCATACCTGATCCGCGAAGGGTTGGCATCTTTTGCAGATATGACCTTCAGGGACGGGAAGGTGGTGGATTTCGGGATATCCCATGCCGGGATATTGCGCTATGTGGAGGTAGGGGATGCATTCAAGACAACAGGGTGCCCTGACTGCAACCGCCCGTATGCCACAGAGACGCACCAGGAGACGTTCAATTTCCCAATTGACCCGAATACGGATGACATCAAGATGATAAAAGAGCAGCTTGGAATCATGGAATAGCATCAATTGTTGAAAGCTTTAAACCAATAGACATAAATTATTTTCTCAATCATCGTAAAAATTCAGTGTAATCTGTGTCATCTGATGAAAATGATCGCCACAGAGCGCACAGAGAGCACAGGAGTGCCGAGCTAAATTCATACTCGCCAGTTGGTGAAAATCCAACCTGAGGAAAGGCTAGCCACCACCTCAGAACTGAACCCCACACCCAGGCTGGTAACAGGCTGATGTGAAGCTGGGGGGATGGGATAATAGGCCGCAACGGAAGTGAAGGTTATAAGCCCCGAAATTCTGATGATTCTGGAAGCCGACGTTATCTGTGTAACGGAAGGCAGTATTCACACTACCATTAGTCCAAACCTCCGGTCTTGGAATATAGCAGAGAGCTTAATGACATGGCAAGGTGATGTGAGTCCAGCGGGGTCTAAGACCGCAGCATGTTATCAAACGGAGACTATGGGAACTCGGGAGGCCCAGGGTGTTCTTCATTGGGAAGTATGCGATGTCAAGCCTATGAACGGTAAGACATTTCAGATGACGCCTTGGGAGTCGGATCAGTTCATAGTACCGATGAAGCAGGGTAATGCCTGTAGAGGGAAGGGACTGACAGGAGCGCGAATGACATCAGGGGCACATCTACCACACCCCGAGGTGGAATGTAGATGACAACAAAACTGGTGTCTAAGACTCAAGAAGCTATACCAGTTATAGCTTTAAAAGCTAAGGAATATCCGAAATGCAAGTTTACGTCATTAGCGCACTTACTTACAGAGGATTTCCTAAAAGAATGTTTCAGGGAGTTAAAAAGAAGAAAATCTCCAGGCATTGACGGAGTAACAGTGAATAAATACGAGGAACAACTGGATGTGAATCTCGCAGATCTGGTAGCAAGGCTTAAAGCAAAGCAGTATAAGCCTCAACCGGTCTTGCGTGTCTATATTCCGAAACCAAATGGCGATAAAAGACCGCTTGGAATCCCGACTGTCGAGGACAAAATTGTCCAAATGGCAATCAAGAAGATTCTTGAAGCGATCTTTGAACAGGACTTTATAGACACGTCCTACGGTTTTCGTCCCAATCGCAGTTGCCACGATGCTCTTAAGGAAATAGACAAGATCATCATGACCGGTCCGATCAACTTTGTGGTAGACTTGGACATCTCAAAGTTCTTTGACACAGTGGACCATAAACAATTGATGGAATGTCTGAAACAGAGAATCGTGGATCCAACTTTACTGCGGCTGATTAGTCGTTTCCTTAAGTCTGGCATAATGGAAGATGGAGTATATTGTGAGACGGATCAAGGTACGCCACAGGGTGGAGTGCTGAGTCCCGTACTCGCTAATGTATACCTTCACTATGCGCTGGACTTGTGGTTTGAGACTGAGGTGATTCCACAGCTAACTGGTTATGCCCAGCTAGTCCGATATGCAGATGATTTTGTCGTCTGTTTCGAAAAAGAGGAAGAAGCCATAGCTTTTGGAGTTGCGCTGAGGCAACGAATGGGCGAGTTCGGACTTACGGTCTCTGAAGAGAAGAGTAAGATTATTGAATTCGGTCATTGCGCATGCCAGAGAGCAAGGAAATATGGCATGAAGTGTGAAACCTTTGATTTTCTTGGTTTTACACACTTCTGCGATAAAACCCGAAAAGGCAAATTCAAGCTTGGGCGAAAGACGTCACGCAAGAAGTTCACACAGAAGATGACGGATATGAATATATGGTTGAAGAGTATCCGAAATCTTGCTGAACTGAAAGAATGGTGGAAGGTACTGGGGCTAAAGTTGCTCGGACATTATCGATATTACGGTATGAGCGGCAACATACGGTGGTTACAGAACTTCTACTATCAGACCGTAAGACTCGCCTTTAAATGGATAAACAGACGCAGCCAGAGGAAAAGTTATAACTGGGATCAGTTTAATCGTTTCATCCAATTTAATCCACTCCCAAAGCCGAAGATATATCATTCGCTATACAACCTGAAACCATAGAGGATGTGCTTCTGAAGAGCCGGATGAGGGAAATCTTCATGTCCGGTTCTGTGAGGGGGCTTATAGTAACCTCGGGGCTATTACCCTAACAGGAGGTGCGCTATGAGCTCTACTCGACGATCTACAGGATATTGATGTTGTCTCGTATCCTGTCAATCATGTTAATCCTGTCTGAAATTTATACATTTCTCTCGATTAACTTCATATATTTACTAATTATCTTAATATATATTATAGATGTGTCACTATTTTAGCATATAACTAGATTCTGGAACAGTGCCATGAAATAGTAGGTTCAATTCATATTCTGCAAATCCGAATTACCCACGTGAAAAACATGACCTGGAGATTCATCGACACCGACATGACAGACGGCTACTACAGCGCAGCCCTGTTCGAATCTATCGCAAAACACGTTGGCAACGGCGAGGTTGACGATACTATCCTGTTCTGGCGCGCCAAAACGCCTGCCGTCTATCTCGGATATCACCAGTACGTGGAAGATGAGGTACACGAGGACTACTGTGCAGCCAACGGTATCCAGGTGGTACGGCGAGTGCTCGGCGGAGGGTGCGGGTTCTGTGATGAGGACCAGATCCTGTTCTCCGTTATTGCCAGCGAGGGCGGCGGCGCGGTTCCCACAGACATCCAGGGCGCATATTCACGCGTCCTTGGCGGGCTGATCACACTCTCGGAGCTTCTGGATGGCGCTGGTTATGATATCGATCATGTGAAAGGGGCATTGAAACGCGGATTTGAGGATGCGCTTGGGGTAGATGCACGGCGCAGTATGCTGGCGGGTGAGGAGATCGGACTGGCACAGCGT
>JAIVWA010000536.1:0-3613 GCA_049190255.1 Gammaproteobacteria bacterium
TCCGCAAATTTGAACCGCCACACCCATGGTCAGCTTGGCCGGGTTGATGATGGTCTGGCGCTTTTCAAAAACCGCCGTCTTGGGCAAGGCCGAATGCCAGGAACCTTTTCCGTGGCAGGCTTCACAGCCGACCCCCGGTTCAACGAAAGTCTGTGTCTCAATATCGAGACCGGTGGAATGGCAGCCGCCGCACTTGAGCGCCCAGGGCCGTTTGTCCCAGTCTTTCTCATGGTAATTGACCCAGCGATCCGTATCGGCGTTGTACTGAATCGGCGAGATGAAAAGGGTATCGTCTTTTTTTACCAGAAAACGCTGTTTCCACTGGCTGCCGATGGTGTACAGGATCTCATCTTTTTTGGGGACGTAAATTTTATCCGCCGGCACCTTGAGCTTGGCGCTCAATTTGGCCAGGTCTGCGCGGATTCGCTTCTCATCGATCGGTACAATGATGACGTCCTGGTTCTTTTTGGCGTCCTGGAGCATGCGGCTGTGCATGGTCATCTTCCAGGAGTCATAATGCTCCAGGTGGCACATCTTACAGGTGTCCGAGCCGACAAATGCTTTCGGCTGGGCTGTAACGGCCGCAACATCAATTGGCTGCTCGGCGCCGCAGGCCATTAAAATAAAACCCATCAGGCCCAGCAATAAAATGGTTGTTAGCGCTTTTCCCTTCATCTTTTTTCCTCCTTGGGTTTTTGTAAATGCTTTAGCTTTTATAATTAAAACTGTGAGCTTTATACTTCGCCGGTTTCACTGTTTTCGAAGACCGTCTTCAACCAGTAAACCAGTTCTTCGGTATCAACCGGTTTTGCCAGGCAAACAGAGATATATTCTCTTAAGGCCTCTTCCAGTTCGGGATGAAACTGGCGTTTTGAATAAGCGATGATGTTGACCAGGGGGCTTTTTCTTTTTAGATCTCTGAGGGCCCTGTTGGTCACCGAAATGTTGTCCAGATTTAAAACAACGGCGCGGCAGTCACTGTCATCGATGTATTGATCCATATTTGCCAGAGAATTCAATGGTGTCGCCGTATAGGTGTTTTCTTTCAGCAAGGCACAGAGTTTTTGGCTTTGCTTTGTATCAGAATCCAGCACGATTACCTCTTTTTCTCTCATCGGGGCACTGGCTCCTCCCTGAGCGGAGTGTCACAAGGACGGGTTACGGGCCATCTAGTCCAAAGCATAATCGCAAATTTTATGCCATGGACGGGTGTCCAACCGACATATTGTCTTAAATTAGGAAATGAACCGCCGGGGTGTTTGCTTAACAACTCGAAATTACTGTAGAAAACAGACTTTATTGCAATCTGGAATTAAAGAAATGAATTGCCTGAGCCACGTATTTTGGTAGACAAGGATGCCATTAATTTTTACTCATTATGCACCGATGTGGCACAGAGTAAACTATTAATTGTAAATTAATAGTAATAACAGCTGGTTATTTGTGTGCCAAATTGGAACACTTTTTAGTATCGTTGATACATCAAGATCGAATATGTCACACATTGTAACCGTTTGGATCTGACAGGAACCCTGAACCTCTTGTATGAAACTACATTACATTTAGACAGGATTAACAGGATTAACAGGATTTTTTTTTCTTAGTTATGGATATATCCTGTCCATCCAGTTGATCCTGTCAGAAAAATAAAATTGCATTTCGTTAAGTTTTTTATTCGATTAGACTGGCCGCTTTTCAGGCCAGCGGCTGGGCTGAACCCTGAACGGTTGCAATTTTTCCTTTACAAAAAAGCATACTCAGGGGTAATATAACACCTTTTTCAACTTTGTTAAGCAGGGTGCATGATGTCTATACGGGAAGAATTTGAAAAGCGTGAAAAAAATTTTATGTCACCGTTCGGATGCCTGAGCGCTGAAACCCGGGGGCGGGAAATAGAGGAAAAACCCTGTCCGGTCCGAACCGCCTTTCAATTGGACCGCGATCGCATTGTGTATTCCAATGGATTCCGACGGCTGAAACACAAAACCCAGGTTTTTCTCTCTCCCTTAGGTGATGATTACCGGACCCGATTGACCCACACCCTGGAAGTGGCCCAGATGGCCCGGGCCATCACGCGGGCTTTGTTTCTCAACGAGGATTTGGCCGAGGCCATCGCCCTGGGCCATGACCTCGGCCACACACCTTTTGGGCACAGCGGTGAGACGGCGCTCAAAGAAATTTATTCCGCTGATTTTTCACACAATGAACAGAGTCTGCGTGTTGTGGAGATCCTGGAAAATAATGGAAAAGGGCTCAATCTTACCTATGAGGTCAGAGACGGAATTTTAAAGCACTCCAAAGGTTTTGGGAAAATCATTTCCGAGGATCCCGATGAAATGGCATGTACTTATGAAGGCCGTATCGTTAGAATTGCCGATATCATGGCCTACCTGAATCATGACCTGGAGGATGCAATTCGAAGCCAGGTGATTCGTACCTCGCAGGTGCCGCCAGCGTGTATAAAAATTCTGGGCCGGTCGCATTCGGAGCGGGCAACGACGATGATCCGGGACCTTATTTCCGCCAGTGAAGCCCGGGACGGTGAGCTTAGCCTGCAAATGAGTGGTGATGTGCACTCTGCCATGATTGAGTTAAGACAATTTCTTTTCGAAAACGTCTATCGTTCAGAAAAGGTTCACAAAGATTTTGAAAAAGCCAAAAAGATTGTATCAGAGCTATACAGCTATTTCCTCGAAAATGATCAAATCCTTGAGCGGAAACTGAAAGAACTGCAAATGGACAGATGCCATGATAATCATTCCAAAGAGCGCACTGTTTGTGACGTCATCGCCTCCATGACCGACCGCTATGCCCTGGACCTGTATAAAAAAATCTTTTTCCCGTCCCCTGTTGTCTAAGGTTTATTTTAATGGTTTTAATACATCCTGACGTCCCCATGCCGACCGCTTTCCTTGATCGGCTGGGCGATATTTTTAGCGCCATGGATCGGGAATATACCCGGGCGGCCGAACACTATCAATTTCAATGTGACGGTTGCATGGATAATTGTTGCCTGACGCGTTTCTACCATCATACCCACCTGGAGTTTTACTATCTTCGCATGGGGTTTGAAAATCTGGAATCCCAAAAAAAAAGCGAGATACTCTTAAAAGCTGAAAAGGTCTGCCGGGAAACTGCAAAAGCAGATGAGAAAGAAATACCTGTACGGTTTATGTGCCCGTTAAATGATGACAGCCTGTGTACCCTCTACCCATACAGGCCCATGATCTGCCGGATGCACGGTATCCCTCACGAGCTTCAAAAACCCGGCCAAAATCTTATTCAGGGACCGGGTTGCGGTACCTTTGATGACCGCTGTGCAACCAAACCGTATTATAAATTCGATCGAACCCCTTTTTATTTGGAGATGGCAAAGCTGGAAAACGAGTTTAAACAGGCCGCCGGGATGACGGGCAGGATTAAGATGACAATTGCGGAAATGATAAAAAGCATAGGGCAGGGCGCAGAGCGCATGGTGCAGAGGACAGAGGACAGAGGGATTTGAATTCGGAATTGGGAATGCGGAATGTGGAATTGAATAAGGTAAAATGTCTGATTCTTATACCTTCTGCCTTGAGCCTTTCGCCTTCAACCTTACACCTTATTCTTATTT
>JAIVWA010000537.1:0-3601 GCA_049190255.1 Gammaproteobacteria bacterium
TGAATTTTTAAATTATGAAACCAATGAATACAAATTGCTGCAGATTGTCATTTTCGCCCAGAAGGAGTTTGAAAATACCATCCGCAAATACCCCAACTTTGCTGATCGCATCAATCTGTATCACCTGCTAAAACCTCTGAGCTTTAACGATACGCGGTTGATGATTAAATTCCGTTTGGAAAAATCCTCCAACTCCCGCCGAAAATTGAATCTCTTTACGTATCCGGCTTTGTGGGCGATTTATCGCATCACCGGAGGGTATCCCCGAAAAATTATCAACCTGTGTCACCAGAGCATATTATCCATGATCATCCAGAACCGATCTAAAAGCGGTTATTTTCTGGTTCGTGCCTGTGCGCGCAGGGTGTTTCCGGAAGAATCGCGCCGCCGGAAAATTATTATGGCCGGTGCAACTCTGGCTGGAGCGGCTGCCGTCATCCTGCTGACATTACTGCCCCTGGATGGAATTATAGCGCTGCCGTCCCGGGGGCTCCAGAATATTCAGGCCTTATTTTCACAAAACGCCGAACGGGTAATCAGCGCGCCCCTGGCCCAAACTGAAATTCCGACCGTCCGGGCCCAGCTCGCTCCGTCCGAATTTACCAAACCCTCACGGGTTGAATCAGAAAGCAAACCCGTGCTCGCGGAAAAGATCGCAGAGCCGCAAAAAAATGAGAAGATGATACCGGTCGCGGAATCTGCAACGGTGGCTGGACCGGCCAAGACCGAAAAGGCCACCAAGATCGAGGAGACAATTCAGGTGGCGGCGGTCGTGGACCCGGCACCTGACGATAGCCATACTATTTCCACACCCGCGTCAGCCCCTTCGACGATTCTGGGCCAGATAACCCTGAGGCGCGATGAAACGCTTTCAAAGATAATTCAGAGAGTGTATGGCAACTTTAATTCCAAATACTTCAAGTCCCTTATTCTGGCAAATCCGGATATAGAGGACCCTGATCGGGTGGAAGTCGGTCAGATTATATCATTGCCCGCCATACATGTTGAGGTGACGCCTGTGACCCAACCGCTGTGGTGGGTTAAAGTTGACGAATCGGATTTGCTCGAAGACGCATTTAACATTCTGCGAAACTACCCTGACAGCGCGCCTTCCATGCGCTTGATACCGTATTGGACCCCTGAAGAAGGCACCCGGTTTTCCGTCGTCCTGCACAGGCTTTACAAGGATGAACTGTCGGCACGAAACCAGATGGAGCGACTGCCGGCGGGACTTTTGTTCAACTCAAGGGTTGTGTCTGCGTGGGATATGAAATCCGTGTATTTTGCTGATCCGTATTTTGGTCGAAAACACTAACATTTGGTAAATAAGAGATAAAAATTGAGAGCAAGAAAGAAATTAGGTGAAATACTGGTCGAGGGCGGGCTGCTGACCCAAAAGCAGCTGGAAGAGGCCTTGCCCTTTCAAAAAACGAGCCATTTGAAACTGGGGCAATTTCTGGTTCGTGAAGGTATTGTCAGTGAGAGCCAGATTGTCGACCTGGTATCAAACCAATTGCGCCTGGAAAAATACCAACCGGAAAAATTCAGCGTTGATGTGGACCTTGCCAATCTGCTTCCGGCTGACATCGCCCACAAATACCAGGCCGCACCGCTTCAAAAAAATGGCCTGCTGCTGACCATTGCCATGATGGATCCGCTGGACATCAATGCCCTGGATGCCATCGAGGTATATACCAATTGTGAAGTCGAAGCCATCATCTGCACCGAGCAGCATTTGAATCAGTTGCTCAACAGCCTCTACGGCACCTATGCCGGTATTGGCGGCGTGCTGGAAGACATGGAAGAGATGGAAATCGACAAAAGCACCGACAAAGCCCCGGTCACCGAAGATGTGGAAGTCAGCTCTCTGCAAGGTATGGCTGAAGAAGCGCCGGTTGTCCGGCTGGTCAATTCCATTCTATCCCAGGGTGTTCGCGAAGGTGCCAGCGATATCCATGTCAGTCCTGAAAAAGAAACTGTACAGGTGCGCTTTCGGGTGGATGGCAGACTCCATGAAGTGCCGGCTCCGCCAAAATCGATGTTTTTGCCGATTATTTCCCGGCTGAAAATACTGGCCAACATGGATATAGCCGTATCCCGCATACCCCAGGACGGGCGCTTTACCGTAAAGATGAAAAATAGGGATATTAATGTCCGGGCGTCTACAATTCCTTCCATTTACGGGGAGAACATGGTGCTGCGGTTGCTGGACACCAGCACCAGCATCTATTCTCTTGAGCGGCTGGGCATGAACGAAACCGACCGCCAAAAACTGGAACGCATGATTTCCAAACCCTATGGCATGATTTTGAGCACGGGGCCCACAGGCAGCGGTAAAAGTACCAGTCTGTATTCGATCTTAAAGAAGATAAACCAGCCGGATATCAACATCATTACAGTGGAAGATCCGGTGGAATACCGTATTGAAAAAATTCGTCAGGTTCAGTTAAACCGCAAAGCCGGCATGACCTTTGCCAGCGGGTTGCGGTCCATTTTGCGCCAGGATCCCGATGTGATCATGGTTGGAGAGATACGTGATTCCGAGACTGCCAATATCGCCGTCCAGGCAGCGCTTACCGGTCACAGGGTGTTAAGCACCCTGCACACCAATGACGCACCCGGAGCAATCACACGTTTTGTCGATATGGGGATTGAGCCCTTCCTGGTGGCCTCGGTAATGATCGTTTCCTTTGCCCAGCGCCTGGTTCGAACCGTATGTCCGAGCTGCAAAGCGCCCTACAAGCCGCCGGCGGAAGCCTTAAAATTTTGGGGACTGGATAAGGTGAAGGATGCCAACTTTCAACAGGGCAAGGGCTGTTTTAGCTGCATGCACACGGGTTACAAAGGTAGATCCGGCGTTTATGAAGTGCTGCTCATCAATGATTTGGTCAAGGATTTAATTCTAAAAAGAGCGCCGCCCCATGAAATCGCCCGGGCTGCAGCCGAAGCCGGCCAGTACCGCACCCTGAAGGAAAATGCGGCTGAAAAAGTGATCCAGGGGATAACGTCACTTGAGGAAGCCGCATCGGCGGTGATGGTCTAGAACCAGAAAATGGTCCTTCGCTCTTATCCGATGATTATCCTTCATTCGGATTAATAGGTGTCAGGTATATGTAGGTTTCAGGTGTCAGGTTTCAGTGTTCAGGTTATGAGCCTCTGAATATCAGCACTGACACCATATGAAACTACATTGAAATAAAGTAGGGGCGGGGTTTATCCCCGCCCGTAGCAGTAATCGCGGTGGTATTCGGGCGGGGATAAACCCCGCCCCTACGAGTAAAGCACAAGGCCAAAGTTTCTTCTATGATCAGACTGGCCGCTTTTCAGGCCAGAGGCGGTGCTCGTGTGAAACTACAAGAGGCCGGAACAGTGATCAGATTGAACGTCGAACATCGAACGCCCAACATCGAACGTCGAATATTGATGACGCTACGCTTTAACTATTTTAAAACAAGCCAATCAAGCTGAAGACGTGATCTAAAGACCGCGGTCTGCGACGAGCTCCCCTCGATGTGCTCGGGGCCTGAGCCTGTCGAAGGCAGCCGAGTCGAATACTGATCCGAACAATTCTCCCAAGGGGACAAGTTTCGATCGGTGGATT
>JAIVWA010000538.1:0-3598 GCA_049190255.1 Gammaproteobacteria bacterium
CCCAATTCAGTCCCAACCGCAAAGAAGTATACCTGACCCTTAAGGACGGCGGCTTTGGTGATGCCGACGGCATCGAAAATGGCATCATTGTCGATCCGCTGGCTTTTGGCTCGGAAACTGACCCGAACAGTGACAGTTCCGGCTCCGGTTCCGATTCGCCAATCGAGGAATTAATTGACGGCATCATTCCGGATGACCTCAGCTGCTTTATATCTGTCGCTGCCGGCAATCCTGCGACAAACCAGCCAGCGTCAGTTTGGCATCTATCACGGAAACTGGAATTTTGGATAATACTTATGCTGCCGTTTCTTTTGTATCTATTTAAAACTTTGGTAAGTTGGATTCTAACAATGGGGAATCGAAAATCTGCTTGCCTAAAGTGACCTCTTGGGTTAAAGATTTCTTTTTACGAAGGTTTTCCCGGCAATTCAGGATTAGTTTGGAGATCTGACAGTGGCCTGCAAGATTAATCCTGGCAGCCGGCTAAATTTTGCCCTTTATCTATACAGGGACATGAAAATGAAATCTTTCGAACAGTTCCCGGCAACCGCTAAAAAAAACATTGGTTATGTCTTAACGGATATCGACGATACCCTGACGAACAGCGGTCGTCTTCCGGCCGTTGCCTTTACGGCCATGGAGCGCCTGAGAGACGCCGGGATAAAAACCATTCCCATCACCGGCCGGCCGGCAGGCTGGTGCGACCACATAGCCCGCATGTGGCCGGTGGACGGCCTGGTTGGTGAAAATGGTGCCTTTTACTTCCGTTACGATGACCGCCTTAAAAAAATGCAGCGGCGCTACTTTAAATCTGACGAACAGCGGATCGCCGACCGCCATCGCCTGGAAAAATTAAAGGGCGAAATCCTGCATAAAGTTCCGGGGTGCCGGGTATCGGTGGATCAGGCCTATCGTGAAGCCGATCTGGCCATTGACTACTGCGAAGACATCGAGCGCCTTCCGGACCATGACATTGATAAGATTGTGAGCTTATTTGAAAATGCCGGGGCCCAGGCCAAAGTCAGCTCCATTCATGTCAACGGCTGGTTTGGTGACTACGATAAACTCACCATGACAGCGATGATGTTTGAAGAAGTCTATGGCCACCGCCTGGAAGAAGTAAAGGACCAGGTTATTTTCAGCGGTGACTCACCCAACGATGTACCCATGTTCGCCTATTTCCCAAACTCGGTCGGGGTTGCCAATGTAAAGCAGTTCGAGGGGAAAATGGACCATTATCCGGCCTGGATAACTAAAAAAGAGGGCGGCTATGGGTTTGCGGAGATGGTGAATATATTGCTGGCAGGAGAAAAAAATGCACAAAAGCACTGAACGTCGAGAAAGTGAGCGGATCAACTATAAATCGGCTATTCTGCATGATACGAGTCCACCTGATTTTTTTTATAGTGGTACGATGTACAACTTTAGTAAGAGGGGATTGTATTTCGAATCTAATGAAGACCTTTTACAAGGAGATGAAATTTCCATCTCGATAAAAGAACCGCCGGCACAATTTTTAGAGAAAACCGATCAATATTTTGATGTCAAAATTATGTGGTGCCGATCCCTGCAGGGGTCATCCTATCAAGTCGGGTACGGGGCGAAGCTGGTTTAAACCGTTAAGTACTAATTGGGAGGTAGAAAATCATGGCTGATTTTTTATTTATTTTAGGTAGGGATGATAATGAGGCTGCGACAAGATGTTTCCAGTTTGCAAATATTGCCCATTCGAAAGGCCATCATGTGGATTTGTTTTTTATTGACGGCGGGGTTATGTGGGCTGATAAAGAACATGTTCTTACGACCAGAACAAAGACCGGCGATTGTCCGCAAGACTATCTACCATATTTAGTGGAGAATGAGGTCCAAATTGGTATTTGCACACCATGTGCAAATAACCGCTCTTTAGATGAAGCTAAATTTTTTTCGAACATGAAACTTGACGGTGGCCCCCACTTGATTGATATGGCCGCTGAGGCGAAAGTGTTTAACTTTTAACTTTAACTGTTCTTTCCGGAAAAGCCTTTCTCACCATTTCAGCCGCAAATTCTTTATCGCAGGCGCCGAATTCCTGGCTGGCGCCGTAAATTGTTATCGTCCCATCCGGTTCGAAGCGAACCAGGGCTCCGCCGAGTTCGTGGACCTGTGCGTTTTCAAACCCGAGGTTTTTGAATTCGGTTTCGGTGTTGCGCAAAATCTCCCGGTGCCAGAGATCTCCTGAGCGGAGGATAACTGTTTTTGCGTCTCCCGCACCGGATACCGATACCAGAAGAATTTTGCCGTTATATCCCTTCGGGAGGATGACTGGAAGGATTATGCTGTCAGGCTCATGCCCGCTTTCCCTGATCTCCATATAAGATTCGTATAGAAAGGTATTGGTCCTGTCAATACTTTAACGTGCCACAAGAATTCTAAATGAAAGGTTGACAATCAAGTCAAAGGCAAGCATTTATCTTACGGATTTCTGACGAAATTCTGAAATGGTACCATCCTTCCGTATTTCGGAACTTATTTTTGAAAAGCGGTATAATATGCAAATTCCACCTAAACTACAGTGCTATCAAATGATGTGCAAAATGAAGATGATGGATCACATCGTCGTTCATTCGCTGCAGGTTTGCCGGGTGGCCACCTTTTTAACGGAACATTTAAACAAGCAGCATTACCGGCTCAACTTTGATTTAATCCAGTCTGCCGCCCTGCTGCACGATATCACCAAAACCCGAAGCTTTAAGACCCGCGAGGACCATGCCCTGACCGGCGGTGAGTATTTGAGCGACCGTGGTTATTCGGAAATCGGAGATCTTATCCGGCAGCATGTCAAACTGGATAAATATTCGGTTGCCGCAACCATTCGGGAAGTGGAAGTCCTCAATTATGCCGATAAGCGGGTTTTGCATGATGAGATCGTCGTCCTTGACAAGCGTCTGGACTATATCCTGGAAAGATATGCGGAGACACCTGAGCATCGGGAGCAAATCAAAGTGCTCTGGCAAAAAACAAGAGCCATGGAAAATAAGCTATTCAAGGATTTGTCATTTGCCCCTGACGATCTTACCCGTCTTATTTCTCATAACGGTTACACAACCGAACTCCAGAAATATCAAAAATTGACAGACCAGATTTAATCCAGACCTCGTCATTGAACTTGGGAAAATGCTGTGACTCTTTAGCTGTCATGGGATGGCATGAAAATTTGACACGGGTCTGATTGAGGAATTAAAGGATTGAGGAATTTAGGAATTGAATGAATTCTATCTATTTTAATTTCTTGATTTTCTTCCTCAATCCCTAAATTTCTAAATTCCCCGAGGCGCTTATCCGGAAAGTCCAAGTTACCATAAATATAAATAGTGCCCAAAAAATTGACTCATGTTTAGAGTTAATGACGAGGTCTGTAATCCGGAAAATAACCTTAGATTATGAAAAACATGATAATTATTATTTTGACTTATACATCCATTGAATTAAAATTCAATTGCAAGATAGTTGACAGTGATTTCAAAACCTCAGATCACGTCCTAAGACAGGGCAGCTCTTAGTCGAATTAATATAGAATCCAACCAATACAAAAAACAGGAGGAAATAATGGACAGGG
>JAIVWA010000539.1:0-3593 GCA_049190255.1 Gammaproteobacteria bacterium
AAGAATCATTTATTGATAAATAAGGGATAGGCCTCGGATTTAAATCTCTCAATGACCAGGAATTCCCTGGGA
The DNA here is from genome assembly GCA_049190255.1 of Gammaproteobacteria bacterium. Classification (GTDB taxonomy): domain Bacteria; phylum Desulfobacterota; class Desulfobacteria; order Desulfobacterales; family JAFDCJ01; genus JAFDCJ01. Next base: position 73 of record JAIVWA010000539.1, read on the forward strand.
GGGTGGAATCATGCCGGTCCTATCAAACAAGTTTTACCCCCAAAAATTGGAATTAAATATCGCGATCGTCGGCGGAGGTAGAACTTGCAAGTTTTTACTGGAGCTTCTGAAAAATGAATCCTTTCCTTATTTAAATATTCATCTTGTCGGGGTTTGCGACATTAATCCCGAGGCCGAAGGTCTTCTGGTGGCCAGGCAAATGGGTATTTATACGACCGATAACTTCAAGGATCTTTTTAATATCAAAGGCCTTGACGGCATCATCGAACTCACCAACAGTAAAAAAGTCCTCCTGGAACTCATAAAACTCCGGCCCAAGACAGTCGGCATCCTGGAACACAACATCGGTCGGTTGTTGCGATCGCTTTTCCTGATTAATCAACAACTGCAATCAGCGGAGCAGCAGATAGATCATGAAAAAATGATTTCTGAATTTCTCATCCAGCAGACCGATGAACCCATCGTGATACTCAATACGGATTTTACGATCTCTGTCGCCAATGAAGCCTATTTAAAGGCAACCGGCAAGAGCAGGGCGGAAGTCCTGGGCGCGTATTGTTACAAGATTTTTTACGATTTCGACACGCCCTGTTCAAACCATAAACCGGAAAATGACTGCCCCATGCTTAAGACCCTGAGGACCGGCGAATCCGCGCATGTGATCATGGATGCGCCTTTGTCCAGCAGTCGATCCGGTTATTTTGAAATTGTTACCTATCCCATAAAAAATTCGGCCGGAGAAGTTGGACGGGTGATAGAGATCCAGCGGGACATTACGAAGGAATTGTCCTCCCGCTGGGAAGAGAAGGTTCAGAAGTTAAAGCAGGACTTTAATTATATGATCCAGGAAGATCGCATGATTTCTCTAGGCAAACTCGTTGCCAGCTGTGCCCATGAGATCAACAATCCCATCCAGGGATTAATGACATTCTCCCGCCTGATGGAGGAAATTTTAGCCAAAGGCCAACCCACATCAAAAGACCTGGAAGAATTTAAGGAGTATTTGTCACTGATGACCCCGGAATTGGAACGCTGCGGAAAAATCGTTTCCGGACTGCTTTCATTCTCCCGGGAAACAGCTCTGGAATACAAAAGCATCAATCTCAATGAAGTTCTGGAAGCCGTTATCACCTTGACCCACCACAAGCTGGAACTGCAGAGCATCAAATTAGCAACCCATCTCCACCCCGGTCTTTTATGGGTCCGGGGAAATGCAAGCCGCTTGGAGCAGTGCCTGCTGAATCTGGTCTTCAATGCCATGGAGGCCATGCCCGGGGGCGGAGATTTGTGCGTGGTGTCCGAACTGGAGCCCGAGCAAGGAAACGTGCGGGTGGAAATCCGGGATACCGGATCGGGGATTGATGCGGAAAATCTGAACCACATATTTGACCCCTTTTTTACCACCAAGGAAGCCGGCCAGGGGACAGGCCTTGGTTTATCCATTGCTTACGGCGTTGTAAAAAATCATAGCGGACACATCAAGGTTGAAAGTGAAGTGGGGAAGGGGAGTTCATTTTTGCTGACATTCCCTTACAAGCCATAGCAGGGAGGAAAACCATGGATCATAAAATGAGTATCATGATTGTCGACGATGAAAAGATCGTTCGGGAATCCCTTTTCCATTGGTTCAAGAAACTCGGCCATACGGTTGAAAAGGCATCTTCGGGATTTGAGGCTTTAGAAATATTAGAAAAAAATCCTTTTGACCTTTTATTTGTGGACATCCGAATGCCCGAAATGAATGGCATTGAGCTGCTGGAAAAAGTAAAGACAGAATATCCGGAAACCATCGTTGTCATTATTACTGCCTATGGATCCATTGAATCTGCCGTAAAAGCCATGCAGCTGGGTGCCAGCGATTACCTGCTCAAGCCTTTCAAACCGGACCTTCTTTCCCTGGTGATGGAAAAGGTCACCCAGCAGGCTAAACTTTCAACTGAATACAACTATCTGAAGGGTCGTCTCGAGAAAATCACGCAGTTTGACGATATTATCGGGCAAGGCCCGGCGATGGAAAAAATCTTTGAACTTATCCCGGACGTGGCCCGGAGTGACTCCTCCATTCTTTTGACCGGCGAAACCGGTACGGGCAAAGAACTGGTGGCCAAAGCCATCCACGCCAAGAGCCCACGATCTCAATTCCCTTTTATTCCCATTAACTGCGGGGCAATTCCTGATTCGCTCCTGGAAAGTGAACTTTTCGGGCATCAAAAAGGCGCTTTCACCGGTGCGACCCATTCCCGCAAGGGTTTCTTAGAAGTTGTCTCCGGCGGCACGCTGTTTCTTGATGAAATTGGAGAAGTTAGTGCCAAGATGCAAATTGATCTCCTGCGTGTCCTGGAGGACAAGAAAATTAGCCGCATCGGAAACTGTCATCCTGTCGTGGTAGATTTCAGGCTCATCTCTGCGACCCGGCGGGATCTGGAGCAGGAGATTGGGGCCGGTAATTTCCGGGAAGATTTCTTCTATCGCATCAACGTCATCACCATCCCCCTGCCTCCGCTTCGAGATCGAAAAGAAGACATTCCCTTACTGATTCAGCACTTTCTTGAAAAATACAGCCATGAAACGACCAAACGGGTTGATCATATTACCCGTGACACCATCGAGCGTTTAATCGCCTATGAATGGCCGGGAAATGTCAGAGAATTGAAGAATGCCATTGAAAGGGCCGTTGTTCTCTCCAAATCGAGAACATTAGACACTCAAGATTTTGCGTTTCTTCAAAGAACCCCTGCGATGTTTTCAAGGCCCATGTCACTTCGTGATATGGAAAAACATTACATCCAACGGATTCTGGAAGAATGCGGCTGGAATGTAACCCGGGCAGCTAAAAAGCTGGATATCAATCGGGTAACCCTTCACAAGAAGATAAAACGTTTCGAAATGCAAAAAAACACTGAGTAATAAGTTCTGAAACGCGCATCCCATGAAATCGAAAAAAAGGATCATCGGTGTTTTACCTGTTGGAGACGTTCCTGAACTAGCGCCTAAAGTTATCGCGGCCCATATCATCGGCTACCTGAAACTTGCGGCTGAGATTCTTACTCCTTTGGAACTCCCGGCCGCTGCCCTTGATGAAATCCACCGCCAGTATAATGCGGCCACGATTCTAAGTGGTTTTGACGCCATCCCCTTTGATCATTATGATAAAGTCATCGGCGTCTTTAATGTTGACCTTTTCATTCCTACCTTTGCCTACGTTTTTGGAGAGGCCAGGCAAGGCGGCAAGCATGCCCTGGTTTCATTGTTCAGACTGACAAAGGGAAAAGAGGGCCGCAATCCACCATCTGCTATTCTGTGGGAAAGAGCTGCCAAGGTCGCCCTGCATGAACTGGGTCACCTCTACAACCTTTTGCATTGCGAGGAAAAAAATTGTCTGATGCATTATTCAGGAGGACTTGCAGATCTGGATGACATTCCGCTCTATTTTTGCCGATATTGCAACACCTATTTTAAGGAGGCACTTGCACGTCGCTGACGGTTTTTAGAACTATAGCCAATTAAAAGATAATTTTAGG
>JAIVWA010000540.1:0-3588 GCA_049190255.1 Gammaproteobacteria bacterium
TTTCAGTCAAAGACCGGCAAATAGCCCGCATAACATGTTTCCACCGGTCCGATCATGACGACGGTGTCATTCTCTTGCAGTTCAATCTCGACCGTTCCGGCCGGCATGATCACCGTCATTTGTTTTTCCGCCGTCAATCCTCGACGATGGGCGGCACCGACAGCCACACAGGCTCCGGTCCCGCAGGCAGTGGTAAGCGCACCCGGACGCTCCCACACCGAAAGCTTGAGGGTTTTGGAATCGATAAGCTGGGCGGCACCGATGTTGGCTTCTTCCGGAAAGAGCGGATGATTCTGCAGCTGCGGTCCATAGACGGCCATATCGATAGCATCCAGATCGTCGACAAAGAAAACCGCGTGAGGATTGCCGATATTCATGCCGACCGGGTCCTGCAGCGGGCCGGCGCCGATCTCCAGGTGAAGCGTATCCATTTCGCGGGAAAGGGGAATATCCTGCCAAGCGGTGCGCAATTTGCCCATTCCCACCGCCACCTGTTTTATACCTGCCCGGCTGCATATCAGCCGTCCGCCAATAGTCTCGACCACGACTCTCTCACGCCTGCTTTCCTGCATAAAAAGCCAGCCCACGCAACGGGTAGCATTTCCGCAAGCCTCGACTTCGCGACCGTCCGGATTAAAGATCCGCACAAATGCATAGGGAGTATCACTCTCTGGTACAGGTCTGGGGGGATCCACAATCAGCAGCTCATCGCCCCCCACCCCTTCACGCCGGTCGCAAATCCGGATGATCTCTTCAGCAGACGGCCGGTAAGGTTCCCGGCGGCCGTCTACAATAATAAAATCGTTGCGCAGGCCGTGCATCTTGATAAAGGACCGGCCGCGTTGGACAATTCCAGTCTCTTTTGCGGCATAAGAAATGGGTTTATTCATCGATTCGTTTTCCTCCGTCGCCATCAGACGATTGTTTTAATTTCAGTGCGTTATCTCTGATGTTACGAATATTTTGTCAAGTATTTACTCCCGTTTGGGAAAAATTAATTCTTGTCCCCGTTTTTTCTTGTAAGATCGCAAGCTATAGATTATTAAAAATTACATGCATGAATGACCCTGTATCGTTATGATTAATTAGTGGTTGAACGGTAATACTTAATATATTGAAATTGTTTAAAAATTTCGCATAAAAGTAAAACGAAGATTTTCCAGTTTAATGCATAATTTACTTGCATTAATAACTTGTTGACGGTATGTATCTTATTGAATTAACGGTAAATACCGATTTTCTACCCGGAAAGTAGAAAAGCAAAAACAAGTCAAACCTGAAAAATCTTCGTGGAAAATAATCTATGCGAAAAGTCATCGATTTGCAAATGGAATTTTGGAAAACAGATATCGCCAACATTGAATTTGATCTTCAATCTCGAGATGAAATTCCCAAGCTGCTAATGGGGCTGCAGTACATTCATTGCACAGCGCCTATACGCGAAAAGGTTTTTAAAGTCTTAAAACAAATAGTGCCGAAAAAAAACCACAAAACCGGAAGACCCGGCATGGATCTATGGAAGATTCTGGTTTTGGGAACTCTGCGTTTAAACTGCAACTGGGACTACGATAAGGTCCAGGAGATGGCCAACAACCACAGAAATTTACGTAAAATGCTCGGCCACAGCAAGACTGATTTTGATGATGGCCAATATGCCTTGCAGACCATAAGAGATAATATTGTTTTACTGACTCCGCCTATACTCGATGAGATTAATCAAGTAGTTGTTAAAGCCGGCCACAGCATTATTACGACAAAGAAAGATCACCAATTAAGGGGCAGCTGTGATTCCTTTGTAGTTGAAACCGATGTGCATTATCCGACTGACACCAATCTTCTTTTTGATGCCATGCGCAAAACGATTCACCTTATTGCAATCATTTGTTCTGAGATCGGCATTACCGCCTGGCGGCAAAGTCATCATAATATAATGACAGTAAAAGGCTTACTGCGTGGAATTCAAAGACTGAACCGCTCCACATCAAAGAATGAAGTTAAAAGGGAAAAACGAGATAAATTCATTGTTGCCGAACATCAAAATTACATCAACGTCTGCCAGCAGTTCGTATTAAAAGCCAAGGAGACGATCCGTATTCTACGACAGCTTGGGATATTATCGATGTCCCAGGATTTAAGACTCAGTGTCGTTGAAGAATATATTCGTCATGCGGAGCGACAAATCGATCAGATCCGCATAAGAGTCGTATTGGATGAGAAGATACCGCACGAAGAAAAAGTTTTTTCAATTTTTCAACAGCATACCGAATGGATCAGCAAGGGCAAAGCCGGTGTGCCGCAAGAGTTAGGTTTAAGGGTTTGCGTGCTAAAAGATCAGTATGGTTTCCTTCTTCATCATCGAGTCATGCAGCAACAGACCGATGATAAGGTGGCTGTTGCCATGGTTCAAGAGGCCAAGGATAGATTCGAAAATCTTGTTGGTTGCAGTTTTGATAAGGGTTTTTATAGCCCTGACAACAAAAGCGAGTTAGCCAATATATTGGATTACGTTATTCTACCCAAAAAGGGTCGATTATCCGCCAAAGACAAACAAATCGAGCATTCGGAAGAATTTATTGAATCCCGGCGCAAGCATTCAGCAGTTGAATCTTCCATAAATGCTTTAGAAAATCACGGATTAGACCGCTGCCTGGATCACGGTTTACATGGATTTGAACGCTATGTCGCGTTATCAGTTTTAGCGCGGAATATACAGATATTGGGCCACCTGCTTCAGCAGAAAGAGCTAAAGAAGCAAAAGCGACGCAAAGCAGCATAAAAGATAACCTCTGCTTAAAAAAAGAGTACTTAACGGAGAGGTAGGTCTAATTTTAGAGAAACCGTTGCCAAGATTCGATTTGCTATTGGCCGCCATCATTTTGAACGGTAGTAATTTAATAATTGAGCATCAGCGGCCCGGCTAACTCGCAAAACAGCGACTTTTCGTTCAGGCACTATTTAGATATCCATTACTATTTTTTTATTATATTTATGGGACACAACAATAGAACGGGCGTATAGGGCGAAAGCATAATACGCCGAACCCCGTTGCTCCTTTTTCGTCTACCCCCGGTCTGTCTGTTCCTCTGCCCGGCCAATCACCATTCCGGGTTTGTCTAACCTTACTACAGCATGGCGTAGACTAAGTTGAAAAACTGTATTTTTTCCAACTCAAGGCCCGCCCACATTAAGGTTGCAATCCAGGAGAGAAATATAAATATTTGCATCAGTTTTCTCATTGCAGCTATTTGCAGGAGCAAAAAGCATGCAAATCTACGGTATTAAATAACTTTTTTTATTTAAGCTGAAATTTCAGTGAGTTAGCTCAAATAATGAATCGCGGGCTGAAATGCGGTTAGGAAAAAAAGTAAACAATTTCTCTGAATTAGATTTCACAATAGGAAAATTATGTAAGGGTTCACAGCATCAAGGTTCAGAGGTTCTGGGTTCAAAGTTCCGAGGTTTATTTCAAAACTGAATGAGTTACTTTTAAGCCGGAAGAAGTAACGCGCGAGAATGGAAAGTATTAGGGGTATTTAGTGAGAGTAACCCTGAACCCTGAACGTTGAACCTTTGAACGCCTTACATTCC
>JAIVWA010000541.1:0-3582 GCA_049190255.1 Gammaproteobacteria bacterium
CGCTAAGATTTTTTTTAGCGAGCTTGACGGCTTTGCGAGAGAATATTCTCGCCTGCAGCAATAAAACTAAAGCAACCACTTCGGTTAACGTTGCTATTAAACCAATCCCTGATCCAGCATGGCATCGACCACGCGTACGAATCCGGCAATGTTGGCACCTGCCAGATAGTTGCCGGGTTCACCGTATTCCGCGGCCACATCCAGACAGTTCTGGTGGATGTTTTTCACAATGGTTCGCAGGCGCTGATCGACTTCTTCGGCCGACCAGTTTAAAAGCATTCTGTTCTGGGCCATCTCCAAACCGGATACCGCCACACCGCCGGCATTGGCGGCCTTTCCCGGAGCATACAGCAGCTTTTTATCAAGAAAGATCCTGACGGCTTCCGGCGATACCGGCATGTCGGCACCTTCACAGACCATTTTGATACCATTGTTGATCAGATTATAGGCATCTTTTTCCCTGATTTCATTTTCCATCGCACAGGGGAAGGCGCATTCGGCCCGGTGGCTCCACAATGGATTGTAATCCAGCGAGGTGTCGGCTTCCGTGTAGGCCGTTTCAGAATATTTATCGACATACTCCTGAATCCTGCCGCGTTTAAGGTTTTTTAAGCGCTTGACAAACGCCAGCTTTTGGCTGTCGATGCCGTCCGGATCATAGATGTACCCGGATGAATCGGAAAGCGTCAGCACTTTGCCGCCCAGCTCGATGATTTTTTCGGCTGTATGCTGGGCAACATTCCCGGCACCGGACACCAGGCAGGTTTTACCTTCAAGGGTGTCATTGCGGGCTGCCAGCATCTCAGCTGCGAAATAGACCACACCGTATCCGGTTGCTTCGGCGCGAATATGACTTCCCCCCCATTGCAGGCCTTTGCCGGTCAATACCCCGGTAAATTCGTTGCGCTGTTTTTTATACATACCAAAGAGATATCCGATCTCCCTGGCGCCCACCCCCAGACCGCTCCCGGGAATGTCGGTGTCCTGGCCGATGTGGCGGCTCAGTTCAGTCATAAAACTCTGGCAGAACCGCATGACCTCATTATCCGATTTTCCTTTGGGTTCAAAATCAGACCCGCCCTGGGCGCCTCCCATGGGAAGGGTGGTCAGCGCATTTTTAAAGACCTGCTCGAAGGCCAGAAATTTAAAGATGCTATGATTCACCGAGGGGTGAAATCTCAGCCCACCTTTATAGGGCCCAATGGCACTGTTCATTTCAACGCGATAGGCGCGATTGACCCGCACCCACCCTTCATCATCCAGCCAGGGAACCCGGAACATAATCACGCGTTCGGGCTCCAGGATTCTTTCCAAAACACCCAGTTGGCGATATTCGGGGTGGCGGTCTAAAACCGGTCTTACGGTTTCTACGAACTCCTGTACTGCCTGGTGAAATTCTTTTTCTCCCGGATCTCTTGCCAGGATTTGCTTTAAAATCTTATCTGACATGTCAAACCTCCTTCAACTTGGCCAAAGGGTTAAAAAAACATCCAATTCCAGAGGTCCTAAGCATCAATTATTTCCAAGGCTTCCTCCCGATAGGCATCCATCACGTATTTGATACCGGTTATTTGGGAACATTCCTGCGTCAGGGAGAACAGGTCGTTGCGGCTGATATATTCCACCTGCCAGTTGCGTGATCCGGCCATCAATTGCTGGAGACCGACTTTGAGTTTATCAACTACATTGTAGAGTCCGATGGCACCCAGCGGCAATGTGTCCACTTCGGGCCCATATTTTTCTTTCAGGACTTCATAGTTCATAAAGATTTCTTCTTTGGTGAAACCATATTTCGACACGGTTGACGGCAGGCCGCCGTCTTCGTCACGCAGCCACTTTTCCGTATTTTTGCCGACCATACCCGGGATCATCAGCGCCCGCCCCATGCACACGGCCTTGCAGTAGGGTGCGCCCAGGGCCAGGGCTTTGAATACATGATCTTCCGCCGAAAAGCCGCCGGCAAAGGCCAGGTCCGGAACGCGCTTGCCGCTTTTGGCCAGGCGATCGCTCAATTCGACGGCCATGGAATGCAGGTAAATTGCGGGGATGCCCCACTCGGTCATCATGCGCCAGGGGCTCATGCCGGTGCCGCCCGGCGCTCCGTCGATGGTAAGCAGATCGATATTGGCGTCCGAGGACCAGCGAATGGCCATGGCCAGTTCCCTCATCGGATAAGCGCCCGTTTTCAAGGTAACACGTTTGGCGCCCAGTTTGCGAAGCCGTTCCACCTCGTTCATAAACCCTTCCTGATCTATGAAGCCCAGGCGCGAGTGTCTTTCGAACTGTTTCAAAGGACCGGCTTTAAACGCTGCCTGATGGGCGGGATCTTCCGGATCCGGGGTGACAATATAACCGCGTTTTTTCAATTGAATGGCCCGCTCCAGGGAGTTGACCTTGATCTCACCGCCGATGCACTTGGCACCCTGGCCCCATTTCAGCTCAATGGTCTCCACCCCGAGTTTGTCGATGACATATTCGGCCACACCGTTGCGGGTGTCTTCCACGTTCATCTGGACCAGGATATCGCCGTAGCCTTCATGGTAGCGGCGGTATTCCTCCACCCGTCGATCCATTTCCGGTGATTTCGTAATCTTGCCGTTGCTGTCGAGTTCCAATTCGGGATCAATTCCACACACATTCTCGCCACATACCAGGCTGATGCCGCTGATGGCAGCCCCGATGGCAAAATGATTCCAATTTTTTCGCGCAATATCCGTGCTGCCGAGAGCACCCGTGAATATCGGCACTTTCATCTTGACCTGGTCGCTAACACCGTAGGCGGTCTCGGTATCGACACTGGGAAAGGTGGCTTTATCGGGGTCGGCTTCGACCCCTTTAGCCCCCAGGGCATACCCCATAATATTTAAATGGGAATAGTCCACCGGGTAGTCCTTGTCGGCCCCGGCAGTGACGCTGCCGAAAGGCTGGGGGTAAAGAAGCTCCCGTCCCCGAAATGTCGCTTGGAACATATCGCAGTTTCCTTTGCAGCCATCTATACACCGGCTGCAGATACCGGATTGCGGTGCGATGTCGCGCGAACGGTTCCTGGTCTGAAGAGCGTCGTTGGCATTCGGTCGATGTAAATTCATGGTTTTCCTCCTTGTTTAACCCAACCCGGACAAGCCGGAATTGAAGATTTGTGGTATCGCTCGCGCCGCGCTTCCAGCCCGTAGGCTTCCCGTAGGCTTACAGGCCGGAGGCGCAGGCGCTTGCGCCGCGTGTCGCTCTGTCTTTTCTATTAAAATCGATCGTTCGACCCTGTCGTCAGATCCTGTCGTCAGACCCTGAGGTCCTCGAAGGGAGGTCCTCGAAGGGAGGCTCTCGACGGGTAGAATTGCTTAAATATTCAATCTGGCTATGGCATAAATCATGCGCAAACATGATGTGATTTCAATAAATAGGTACTAAGCTTTTTCCGAGACTACGCTCGGAAAAAGTGGCCCCTGCGGGGCAGTAGAGGCGCCCAACAGCAATTGAGCAAGTTATAGGTTGCAGTGTTCAGCACTTCCACTCCCTGACACCCGACACCTGAAACCTTAAGTCGGAAGTCCGGCATCGGAGCCTTGGCAAAAGTCTACCAAA
>JAIVWA010000542.1:0-3563 GCA_049190255.1 Gammaproteobacteria bacterium
TTGTTTGGACTGGCAAATGCTTTTCCATTTCTGGCCTTCAAAATAGGGACCCAGGTACGCCAGACCACCCTGCTGACCGGAATCCAGGAACTATATGCCCAGGGGATGCCGGAGCTGTCTGTTATTGTACTGCTCACCACCGTGTTGGTACCGTTCGCCCAAATGATATGCATGTTGTATATTCTGCTGCCTTTGAAGTTCAGGCGAATACCTATGGGATTACCTCGGGTTTTTCGATTTATTCGCCATCTTCAGCCCTGGAACATGATGGAAGTCTTCATGCTGGGAATCCTGGTATCCGTTGTCAAACTTGCAAAAATGGCCAAGATCATACCCGGTGTGGCCCTGTTTTCATTTTTGGCGCTCATTTTTGTTATGGCAGCCATGACCGCCTCCCTGGATTCGCACCTGATATGGGAGAAATGGGACGAAAAGCGATGAATCAAGGTCTAAAAACAGCCCGCAATGAAGGGCTTATCAGCTGCCACAGCTGTCATCTGCTCTGCCGCGATGCGGGGCCGGCGGCCGTCATGATCTGCCCTCGGTGCGGAACCCGATTGCACCGCCGCAAACCAAACAGCATCAAACGGACGTGGGCCCTTGTGGTTGCGGCTTTCATATTCTACATCCCGGCCAACGTGCTGCCCATCACCACCGTAGTCTCGTTGGGCAAGGCCCAGTCCGACACCATTATGAGCGGTGTCATCTATTTCATAAAGACAGGCATGTGGCCGATTGCCCTGGTCATCTTTGTGGCCAGTGTTTTTGTGCCCCTGTTGAAACTGATCATACTGACCTTCCTGTTGATAACGGTGCAGCGAAAATCCAGCTGGCGCCGGAAAGACCGCACCCGCCTTTACCGGATTACCGAGGTGGTCGGCCGCTGGTCGATGGTGGATATTTTTGTGGTCACGATCCTGGTTGCGCTGGTCAATCTGGGGGCTTTGGCATCCATCCATGCCCGGCCCGGTGCTATCTTTTTTTGTGCGGTAGTGGTAATCACCCTGTTCGCGGCCATGTCATTTGATCCGCGGTTGATCTGGGATACAGAGGAGTCGTTAAATGAGTGATCCTAAAAAAGACGTGTCTGAATTCAATGAGGTCCCCGAAGCCGAAGTCCGCAGCCGCAAGCGCCATTTTTCCATTTCAGTCGTGTGGATAGTTCCGCTGGTTGCCGTCCTGATCGGCGGCTGGCTGGTTTTTAAGGCCCTTTCCGAGAAGGGGCCAGTGATCTCGATCACCTTTAAATCAGCAGAGGGTCTGGAAGCCGGTAAAACCAAAATCAAGTACAAAGATGTCGAACTCGGTCAGGTCGAAACTATCAAACTGAGTGAAGATCTGTCGGAGGTGGTGGTAACAGCCGAGCTTGTTAAACAGGCCGAGAGCTTTCTGTCGGTCAACACGCGCTTCTGGGTAGTTCGGGCCCGGGTCGGCGTCAGCGGCATTTCCGGTCTGGGAACCCTTTTCTCCGGCGCCTACATCACCCTGGATCCCGGAAAGCCCGGTAATCAAACCCACTATTTCAAAGGGCTCGAGCAACCGCCCCTGGTGACCGCCGACCTGCCGGGGCGTCATTTTTTGCTGAAGGCCGACAGCCGCGGGTCTCTGGATGTAGGCACGCCTGTATATTACCGCAAGATCCAGGTGGGACAGGTGGTGGCCTATCACCTGGTCGAGGACGGCCGCACCGTTCTTTTCAAAGTATTCATTAACGCACCCTATCATCAATATGTATATCAAAATACCCGGTTCTGGAATGCCAGCGGGATTGATTTTAAATTGGACGCCCAGGGGGTGCGTGTTGATACCGAATCGCTGACCAGCATCCTGATCGGTGGCATCGGTTTTGGAAATCCCCAGGTAGAAGCACCCGGTCCCCCCGCCCAAGCCGAGGCGCTTTTCATATTGTTCAAAAATATGGATGAGGCCAAAGAAAGAACCTATCTGGTTAAAACTAAATCGGTTCTCTATTTTGATGAGTCGGTGAGAGGATTAACCATCGGTGCCCCGATTGAGTTTTGGGGAATTCAAATGGGACAGGTGATCGACGTCAAGCTCGTTTTTGATAGGCAGAAAAAAGACTTCCGCATCCGGGTACTGGTCGAAACGGAGACGGAACGATTTTATGAAGCCGGGTTCATCGGGGACGACGTTGAACGTAAACAGTTGTTTGAAAGCCTCTTGAAAAAAGGCTTTCGGGCGCAGCTAAAAACCGGCAACCTTCTGACCGGCAGCCAAATCATCATAATGGATTTTTTTCCGGATGCACCGCCGGCTGAGCTGACATACGAGGGGAATTATCCCGTATTTCCGACAGTGCCGACACCGATGGAGGAAATCAGCACCAAATTCATGCACATTCTTGAAAAAATAGACAACCTGCCGCTCGAACAGATTGGAAACGACCTGCGCGACACCATTCACGGCGCCAAGCAAATTGCCGAATCACCCGAAATTTTAGAAGCATTAAAAAATTTAAACGCGACCCTGCAGGAAGCCCAGTTGCTGGTTTCCGATCTGCGAACCAAGGTGACGCCGGAGATCAGCGCCATACTTGAAAAAGCCCAGCAGACGCTGGCGAAGGTCACCCCGGAAATCAGCGCCGTGCTTAACGAGGCCCAGCAATCGCTGGCCAATGCCGAGCAGATGCTGAATGCGGATTCTCCGCTGCAAGTCAATATGAATTCGGCCCTGGAAGAAATCACCGGTGCGGCACGATCATTGCGGCTGTTGATGGATTACCTGGAGCGGCATCCGGAATCACTGCTCCGGGGGAAAGGACAGGCAGACTGATGGACAAATCGAGGATAGCCCGGATTGCGTATGTGACAATATTTGTCGGCGTTATGATCTTAACCGCCTGCGGCGGAAGGACCCCGCCGGTAAAATATTACACCCTGCAGCCGGTTCAGCAATCTTCCCCGGGTAAGCCTTTGCCGGAGGATGTCGCCATTGCTGTTGGACCCGTGGCAATACCGGCGGCCCATGACCGCCAGACGATTGTCACCCGGGGTGCAAAAAACGAAGTCAGCATCTCTGAATTCCACCGCTGGGCCGGACCGCTTCAAAAAAACATCGCCGCGGTGCTTTCCCAGAATATCGGCGCCTTATTGGGTACTGAACGCATCACGCCGTTTACGCGGGAAAATATTTTCCGACCCACCCACCGGGTGGTGATAAATATTAACCGCTACGACAGCCAATTCTCCAAAGAGTTCCTGTTGGAAACAACCTGGAGTATCAAGGATATCCAACGCAACCAGACGCTGATCGTTCAGGGATCCATCGTCCGGGAGCCACTGGCGTCATCAACTTATGAAGATCTCGTAGCTGCCCAGAGCCAGGCACTGGGAACCCTGAGCGAAGAAATAGCAAACGCATTTATCGAATTGATGCAATAAAGGGCCATTGCTTTAGGATCTTAGTCCGCCTCAGGCGGATTGCGCATATTGTGGCAAGAACTTTTTGTGTAAAAAACAAGTTGCTATGCGAAATGCCTAAAGTGCATTTTAGGCATTCTGTTTTTAAGCACTTTCCGGTTTATCCGGGTTAGGCCAACCGCT
>JAIVWA010000543.1:0-3550 GCA_049190255.1 Gammaproteobacteria bacterium
AAGAATTTATTTAAGTCAGCTTTTTTCGTATAATTTGTCGAAAAGAATTTTTTCAAAATCACCTGCATTAACAGGGCGACTCTCTGTATATGGAATTACAAATGATAACTCAGACATTGACTGGAGCGCTTTGGCGATTTGCTCACTGGGGTTTTCCACTTTTGCCGGCACCGGATGGCCCAATCTCCTTCTGAACTCAATCCAGCTCATGATTTCTGAATTCTGGGAGGCAATATGTTCGGCCAATATGCCGGTTAGGCGCTGCATAGATTTAAGGACAGTTTCCACATTTTCTCTTTGAAACTCTTTTTCACGTACGAGCAGCACGGCCTTCTTGGTCTTTTCCCATAAAAGATATATACCTAATGATAGAAGACCATAGGCTCCCATCATTGGCACCATCGGTTTCGATGAAATGCTGCCTGCGAAATTCTCACGCAGGTTTAAGTAAAATGGCTCGATCATGAGGAAATAATCGATAAACATTACGATCATGTGAAAAATAATACCGCCTGCTATAAAGACTAAAATCGCTTTTCCTATAAACATGTACACTTTAACACGGTCTTTATTTTGAAAATCCATCCTTTTTTCCTCATCCGCCGGAGCATTTACAATGCCAGTCTATAATTTCGTGTTAAACTGCAGGCTCGTGATATTTGAGACCAATACTGTAAAATGCACCATAAGCATCGGGTATTTCCCTGCACCACTTAACTTCAGCCAGACCTATTTGTCGAACTCCTTTGCAACCCTTATTGTCGGTCTGGTGATCTTCGGGTGAATAGCTATTTATTCTGACGTAAATGCTCGAACCCGCTTTTAGCGGAAAATCAGAAAAAAAATTAATCCCTTCTTGGCTGTGATTCGTTGCTTCCGTATGGTAAAACCTATCCGCATTAAAGTAGGCGTAGGTAACGGACGCTTGATGGTTGCAACGCTCATTAGTTCTTCGTTCTATATCATCCTTCATTTTTAAACCTCCTTACATCTTTTTTGAATTGTGTTTAGAAATTGCAAAGGTGGTGCCAAGATTTGAGAAAAACGTTTAAATGCTTATAATCATATGTTTTTTTAATTTAGGGGGAAGTTCGGATCTAGTTTGCGGTGACAATCCGGAGTGAAGTGGATAAGAAGTAACCAGTATTTTTGAATAGAGATCGTAAAAGTGCAAAAAAATTATGCAGCAATTAGCGCAGAAGAATAATCCAGCCCAATAGGGTAAGGACGATAGCAGAGAACCAGAAAATGGCCCGGGGAATTATCGAAACTTTTTGGTAGCATTTATGATAGAATTGAGCGTCGCTCATAATAGTAAGAATTTCCGCCATAATTTCCCAGGCCGCATGGGTACTGATGAACACAAAAATTAAATTTGATAGATTCGCGCGGTTCGCTATAATAATGGCAGTATAGTTCGCCGCCGTATATAGCAAAGCCAGGGGGGCAGTTTGCAAATGACCGAATTCGTGGGTAACTCTCAGAGCATTGCGGGAATTTTCAAGAAGACCCCGGCGTAGCAGCCAGTTTACCAGAGGAGGATGAGGAATTAAAAACCATCCTAAACCCGTCCGATGTAAAAAGCCGGGGCCGATGATCACGGTACCGCCCATACCATACCAGGTCCGGACTTTGGTTCTTCTGCTAGTTTTCATCTACTTTAATAACCGCCAGGGTTATGTCGTCATCCTGTTTGGCTGATTTGCGAAAAGCCTGCAACTCCTCGATAATCGATGCGATCATTTTTTTCGATGATAAATGAGCATACCGCCTAATGAGGGCCTTAAGTCGCTCCTTGCCGAACATCTCTCCCGATTCATTTTGAGTCTCCCAGATTCCATCTGTACCAATCAGAAGAACCTGCCCCTGAGATAATCCTTTGATAATTTGACCTTGATACTCAGAACCGCCGTCAACCCCCAGGGCGACACCTTGGCCCATTAATTCCTCAATTGTGTCCGTATCCGGGCTATACAGCAGTGCCGGATCGTGACCGGCCCGTACCCAACGTAACACCCTTTCGCGGGGATCAATTTCTGCATAAAAAAGGGTCATAAATTGACCGGTTTCACTGGTATCATCGGTTACGAGGCGATTGATGTCGGCAATAACATCAGCGATGCTTCCTGCTTGCTTTACTCTACTCTTTAAAAACGCTCTAACAGTTGCCATTAACAAAGCCGCCTGGATCCCATGACCCGAGACGTCTCCCACAGCAACCCCGAGCTGATAGGCGTTATGCCGGCCGATATCCAGAAAGTCGTAAAAATCCCCGCCGGTTTCATCACAGTAAATACTTTGACCGGCAATATCAAGCCCTTTGACCCGGGGCATTACCCGGGGTAGAAGATTTTGCTGAACTTCCATGGCTACGTCCAGGGCCTGTTTCATTCGCACCCGCTCTTCGAGTGCCGGGATCATGTTGTTGAAGGTCCGGCCGAGTTCACCGATCTCATCCCGGGAATGAATGCGAACCCGGGTGGCGAAATCACCGGAAGCGACCCGGCGGGCGGCAGCCACAAGTTTGGAAATGTTTTCCGTCACCGAACGTGATAGAATAAATGCAAGAACGATTATCGCCAGCACGACGCCCACCAGAATGACGCCGGTGATCATGATTTGCCTGCCGATGCGTTCATGCACATAGGTTTCCATGGCAACGGCTTCTCGGATAACATCCTCTTTGGGGACAATAAGCACCAGGGCCGTGCAGTAATCGTCTATACACCTATACGCCAGCAGGCTGGACCGGCCCCGGTAATCTATCTGCCGTACACCTCCTATTTGATTTTGTAAATCTCCGATCAGTTCTTCAAGCGCATGCCCGTTTTGAATCTCGAGCCACTCGGTTTCCGTCGCCGCCTGCCAGTGGTAGCGCATTTTTTTCCGGGCCTGGCCACGGGCCAGGATGCGGATGCCGAGCTTGCCCGTAGACGTGGACGTTTCGGTGCGCACCAGCAATGATGTGACCTTTGGCGACAATTTGCCAATATGCTCGTCCACCTTCAGCAGGGCATCCACCGGAACTACGATCGCGCTCACACCGACAAGGGACCCGTCCGGTCGGAAAAAGGGTTTCGATACGGTAAATACCATCTGCATGGTAAAAGGATCGATGCCCGGCTTTGACCACACAATCTCCTTTTTTTCGCTGGCGAGGGTGTACCATTGCGTTTTAAAGGCTTTGCGCATCATGGGCATGCGCTCGACAGCGGGATAAATGGCCTGGATACCGTTTGAGAGGGTGGTCAGCTGCCAGAAGATAAGGTCGGCGTGTTTGCGTTCCAGGGCATTGTACACCGGCACAAGGGCCGCAAGTCTTTGAACGGCTTCGGCCGCCGTTGGCCGGCTGATACCGGAAGGAATCCGGTAAGTTTGATCCCCGTATGAAACCGGCAGGGGCCGGGATCCCATCATCCCCATCCGCGATACATGTTTGGTTGACGGCCGGAACTCAACCCGGTCGGCACCGGAGTCCCCAGTGTTTACAGCCGGGTCGCTTGTGCTTTGGATCGCTCCGCCGCCAAACTGTTTTTCCAGTTCGAGAACC
>JAIVWA010000544.1:0-3546 GCA_049190255.1 Gammaproteobacteria bacterium
CCGTAAGCATTCATTCACCTGCGGGGTTATATTTATAAAAGCACGTCTGGTCGGTACCTCGAACCATAACTCTTTGCGGTAGCTTCTCATGTGGATCTCCCTTCTGGGTTCGTTCGTTTGGATCGTTTTGATCGTTTAGAACGTTTGGATTGTTTAGTTCGTTATGGGCTCAGAGATCTCCATGTTAATGGCAATTTTTAACAATCCAGTGGGCCAGGTTGTTTCCCACGTCATGCCTGAGCAGGCCGACGCAGATCATTAGATTAAACCAAATTCAATTCGCGGCAAGATGCCGCTCCCACAGAACATGCAGGAACAGTGGGAGCGGCTTCCAGCCGCGATTATAATAAGATTCAATCATTTTACAGTCTCTTCAGAAGCTGATTGGCCGCCGTCAACGTCGGGTCCCAGGTCGGCCCGAAGGGCGGGGCATAAGCCAGATCGGTCTGACAGTATTGGTCGACCGTCATCCGGGCATGAAGTGCCACGGCCGGTCCGTTGATACGATGGGCGACGCCTTCGGTTCCGACCATTTGCACGCCCAGCAGGCGGCCCGACTTTTTATCCCCGATCATGTTGACATAAATGGTGGTGTTGCCGGGATGCGCATGGGCTTTGGAGCGTGATTGAATCATATTTTCCACCGGCTCAAAACCGGCCTGCCCGGCTTCTGCCAGATTTAGTCCGGTTCGAGCGACCTCAAAATCAAACACCCGAAACACACTCGTTCCCGCCACGCCGTCAAGGGTGACATCTTTATTGAAGACATTGTCCGCCACCGCCCAGCCGGCACGGTTGGCCCGCAACGCCAGCGGTAGCCACGTTTTGCCCCCGGTTACCACATGATAGGCATCGGCACAGTCACCGGCAGCATAGATGTTACCATTGGATGTTCTCAGGTTGCGATCCACCGCAATGGATTTTGCGACACTCAGCTCGAGGCCGGCCGTTTGCGCTACCTGGCTGCAGGGTGTGACGCCGATTCCTACCAGCACAATGTCTGCGGTGAGATTTAAATCCGGGCCAATTATTTGCAGCCCATCCGAGGTGGTTTGGATGCGATCGACGGCATGGCCGGCATAAACCCCGACCCCTTTGGATTCCAGCCCGTCTTTGATAATCCCGGCCATGGATGGCTCCAACCACGGCAGAAATACCGGATTGGGTTTGACCATCTCCACGGCAATATTTAAATCAACCAATGATTCACACATTTCAAGGGCGATATAGCCCATGCCGATGATGACCGCCTTTTTTATGTTGTTCTTTTTTAGAAAGTTTTTTATTTTCCGGCCGTCATCAAGATTTTTTAGGGTAAATACGCCCGGCAAATCAAACCCGGGAAGTTCCGGTCTGATGGCCGAACTGCCGGTTGCAATCATCAGCCGGTCATAGGGAAATTCAAAACCCTTTCCGTCGGCGGTGATGCCGGCGACTGTTTGTTTGTCCGGACTGGTTTCTTCGACGCAATGGCCGGTCAACAGATTAATGCCCTGTTTGTCGCGAAATACCTGGGCATGACGTACAACCAAATCCTCGATATCCCTCTCTGGCGCCGCCAGATTGTAGGGTATGCCTCAGGCACTGTAAGATACGTCCATGGTTTTTTCCAGGACCGTTATTTCCAAATCAGGCTGATTTCGTTTGGCACGGCTGGCAGCGCTCATGCCGGCGGCGTCTCCGCCGATAACGACAAATTTCATGGCTCACTCCTATATTAGTTGATTGGTTGATTGGTTAATTAGTTGAATAGTCAGATTATCGGACTGTGGTGAATTCTGGCCACTTGATTTTAGGTGCTTAAATGGATAATTACTATGCTATAATTGTTTAATTTTCAATCAGAATAAATTTTTTGTAATATCCCTATGTGGGTGATCGATTAAGTTCAAATATGGCAACTCATCGCAACAAAATAAAAAAGATCGAAGCGCTTTTGCCCAAAGTGTTGGCGGTTGATCGGCTGAAGGCCCGACGTGAAATCCAGCGTCTGTCCGTACGCAGGGGCAGGGCATGGCCGGCTGAAAAAATTGAAAAACAGCTGGCCGAACTCGAAAAGCGGTTGAATACATCAACCAAAAAAAGAGACCGCCGCAAGGCCCATCTTCCCCAGTTGCGGTTTAACGAGGAACTGCCGATTTTTGCCAAAAAAGATGAGATCATCGAGGCCATCGCGCGGCATCCGGTGATTGTGGTATCCGGTGAGACCGGTTCGGGTAAGACCACCCAGTTGCCTAAATATTGTCTGGCCGCCGGCCGGGGGATCGACGGCCTCATCGGGTGCACCCAGCCCAGGAGAATTGCCGCTACGACGGTTTCCCGCCGGATCGCCGAGGAACTGGGGCAGGAACCCGGGCAGGCCGTTGGTTACAAAATTCGTTTTAAGGATCGCACCGACAAAAATACCTACATAAAAATCATGACCGACGGCATCCTGCTGGCTGAGACCCAGGGTGACAGGTACCTGAGCGCCTATGATACGATCATTGTCGATGAGGCCCATGAACGCAGCCTGAACATTGATTTTATTCTGGGAATTCTGCAAACCCTGGTAAACAAAAGAGATGATTTAAAACTGATCATTACATCTGCCACGATTGATACCGAGAAGTTTTCCAAAGCCTTTAGAAATGCGCCGATCATCGAGGTCTCGGGCCGCATGTATCCAGTCGAGGTTCAATATATCGCAACCGCAACAGATCCGTCCCAAAATGGCGAGTTGACCCATGTGGAGCTGGCGGTACAGGTTGTGAAGCGGGTTTTGAATCAAAGCCGGGCCGGTGACATACTGGTGTTTATGCCTACCGAGCAGGACATTCGCGAAACCTGTGAATTGCTTGAGGCCCAGACACCGCCAGGAACCCGGGTGATGCCGCTGTTTGCCCGGCTGACCGCCGCGGAACAGTCCCGGGTGTTTGCACGCCTTTCCCGCCGCAAGATCATTGTTGCCACCAATGTCGCCGAAACATCGATCACGATACCGGGGATCAAATATGTGGTTGATTCGGGTCTGGCGCGAATTTCCCGATATTCCCCCACTACCCGGACAACCTCGTTGCCGGTGGTCCCGGTTTCCAGGAGCAGTTGCGATCAGCGCAAAGGCCGCTGCGGCCGGGTGCAAAGCGGCGTCTGTCTGCGGCTCTATTCGGAAGATGATTATCAAGCCCGTCCCCAATTCACACCACCTGAAATTCTGCGGGCCAATCTGGCCGAAGTCATTTTGCGGATGATTTCACTGAAACTCGGGGATGTATTGGACTTTCCCTTTATCGATCGGCCGGATGTAAAAAGCATCAAGGACGGATTTAACCTTCTTTCTGAGCTGGGGGCGATAGTTTCGAATTCGGAATTCGGAATGCGGAATGCGGAAAGAAAAAAAGAGGGCAGAGTTTTGAATTCGGAATTGGGAATGCGGCCTGCGACGAGCTCCCTTCGGCAAGCTCAGGGCTTGAGCCCGTCGAAAGCAGCCGAGTCGAATGCGGAAAGAAAAAAAGAAGAAAAAGGGCGGCAAACAGACGACGGAAATAGGGGAGCTGGGTTTTCAGA
>JAIVWA010000545.1:0-3542 GCA_049190255.1 Gammaproteobacteria bacterium
CCGCTCAGATTTCTCTGAAGCTTGGATAGATAGGGATCTACAAAGATGCCAAAAATTTTTTGCCACTAAAAACAACAATTTCAGAACTAAGATACTACTAACTTATAAGGAGTGTGCTTGACCATGCGACCGATCGTCTCTGATCAGAATTCCTTGCGTAATCCGCTCAATGAAGTCTTAGGCACGCAAGCTCATGTCCGCCTTTTAAGAGTTCTGGCAAGCGAGGTAGAAGGACCCCTCACCGCGTCTAATGCTGCCGAACGAGCTGGTCTTACAACTCCCGGGGCACATAAAGCATTAAGGCGACTGCTCCAATCGGGTTTTGTCGTTCGCGTTGGTGGGGGGCGGAAACATCAATATGAACTTCGTCGTCCTGACGGGCTCTTGAAGGCCTTACTGAAACTTTTTCAAGCTGAAAAGGACCGATACGAAGAGCTGCTCAGCGCTATTAAAAAAGGATTTGAGAAATTAGTGCCTTATCCACACTCGGCATGGATTCAAAAGTTCCCGAGCGAATTTGGAGATCCAATGTTAATGGGTGTCCTGCATGAAACGAAGCGTCTCGCCAACTACATTCACCGACTGCGGAAGCAACTCCATCAGGTGGAGCGAGACTTTGATCTTACAATTGAGGTGGATGGTTATACCAAAGCTGATCTTCCCAATTTAGAAGCCGATAAGGTTACCCCGTTGTATGGATTTCTACCATTCCCGGACAAATATAGCCTGGAAATGTATGCAACGCCCCTGACTCATGAGGAAAGGGATAAACGCATGTGGGAATTGTCGCGCAAATTAGCTGAGGCCATCGAGAACGATACTTCCCTCGTTCGACGTGCAAAGGAGCACGTCCATCGCATGTTAAAACAAGATCATGGATCTGCTACTAGAGCTATTATAGAATGGCGTGATATCTTGGATTCATATTCCATTCGGCGTTTGTCGCGATTCCTAACATCAACAAGCGAAAGAGCCAATCGTCTACGTCAGAGCAATCCCCTTTTTGCCATTCTGAACTCTGCCGAACGGGGCCGCCTGCTCAATGGGCTCGGAGGGAACCAGTGACGCGTGAACAGCTTGAACATGCAATTAGGGCAGCATGCGAAGTCGCTAAGGATTCCGAGATATGGATATTCGGATCTCAAGCAATCCTCGGTGAATTCCCGGATGCGCCAGAAGACCTTCGCGCTTCTATCGAGGTGGATGTACAACCAAAGAATCGACCGGATAATGTAAGTGCTATCGATGGCGCATTAGGAGAGCTGTCCCTGTTTCATCAAACACACGGTTTCTATGTTCATGGTTTGCTTATAGAAGAGGCCGCAGCTCTTCCGCAAGGTTGGGAACATAGAGCAACGCCAGTCGTTGACGAGATATTAACCAGAGGTAAAATTGGTTGGTGTGTTGAAGCTCACGATCTTGCGGCCAGCAAGCTCGCGGCTTTTAGGCCAAAAGACAGAGATTTTGTTCGCGTACTCTTAACCGAGGAGATGATCGGTGCTCAAATCCTTATAGAAAGAATCAAACTGCTGAAAATAGACGAACAGCTGCGCAAACGTATTATTCAGTGGGTACAGCGCACAGCCGAGGAATTGTAGAAGAACCCTAAGGCAGCCTGTTCATCCTTCAATCTGGCGGTTTTCCTGGACGCCACAGATACTGAGGTAAATTCTTCAGCTTCCCCATTTTCGACCCATTGGCTTGCCAGTTGAAATGACTGTGTATTTTAAACGTATTGTTTCCGAATTACTTTTTTATCCAGTTTCCCGACGCTGGTTTTCGGGATGGCATCTGTAAACACGTAGCGGTCGGGAACCCCGTATTTAGGCAGTTTGCCTTCTTCAGAACCCTTTTTCATAAACGCTTTTAATTCTTCTTCACTGACCTTGCCCTCAAATTCGGGTTTAAGGGTTACAATCATCAGCGGCCGTTCGCCCCACTTTTCATCCGGCACACCGATGGCGGCCGACTCGAGCACGGCTTCGTGCTGGCTTAATAAATTCTCCAGATCCAGCGACGACACCCACTCACCGCCGCTTTTGATGACGTCTTTGATGCGATCGGTAATCTGCAGATAGCCGTCTTCACTGATATAACCCACATCGCCGCTGTGCATCCAGCCGTTGCGCCACAGCTCCTTGGATTTATCCGGTGCCTTGAAATAGCCCTGGGTCAGCCAGGGGGATCTCATCACGACTTCACCGGTCGATACGCCGTCATGGGGCAATATATTGCCATCGGCATCGACCACCTCAACTTCAGCCAGCGGTATGGGTTTGCCGGTTTTTATAATGACATCCAGCAATTTATCTTCTTCCCAGTCCAGCATGTCTTCTCTGGGGGTGGCCGCGGTCATCACCGGGCCGGTTTCCGACATTCCGTAGCCGGCACTGATTTCTATTCCGAGATCCCGGGCCGCTTTGGCAAGGCCCCTGGGCAGTCTGGCGCCGCCGATAACAACCTTCCAGTTTGACAGATCGACTTCTTTAACCGCCGGGCTGGTTAGAAGCATTTGTAAAATAGTCGGCACACAGTGCGAAAAGGTAACTTTTTCTTTTTCAATGAGACGCAACAGCTTTTCGGGTTCATACTGCCCGGGATAGATCTGTTTGGCGCCGAGCAGGGTCGCCACATAGGGAAAGCCCCAGGCGTGAACGTGAAACATGGGCGTCAGCGGCATATACACATCATTGGATCGAAATCGTCCGATGGTGTGAAAAGATCCAAACTCTACTGCTACCGCCAGGGTATGAAGCACCAGCTGCCGATGGGTAAAGTAAACGCCTTTGGGGTTCCCGGTGGTACCGGTGGTGTAAAAGGTGGTGGCCTTGGTGTTCTCGTCCAGGTCAGGAAATTCAAATGACGCAGATGAGGACTGCACTAACCCTTCAAATTCGGCGGCAGGACCAATTTTCGTGTCCGGTATTGCACCATTTTCAGCGATTATCACCACTGTTTTAACCGTCTCGAGTTTGTCCCATATATTTTCCAGTACAGGCAGGAAATCGGCATTGATAATGATCATTTTGGCTTCGGCGTGGTTGACCGTATATGAGATTTGTTCGGCGGATAATCTCCAGTTGACGGTTTGCAGCACCGCCCCGATCATCGGGACGGCAAAAAAACATTCCAGGTAACGGTGGCTGTCATAATCAAATACCGCAATCGTGTCACCCGCGGTTGCTCCCAGTTCTGTCAATCCGTTGGCCAGTTTGCCGATGCGTTGATTGAGATCTCGATAGGTATAGCGGTGCCGGTCGCCGTATACGATTTCGCGGTCCGGGGATTTTATCAGGGAGTCCTTCAGCAATTTTTTGATGATGAGCGGATAGTCATAATTTTCTCCGGGCTGGTAAATTTTTTCTGCCATTGATAATCTCCTACTCTATTTTTGATTTTCCGTGACTATTTTATTTTTAAAACCATAAATAAATATAGTTCTACTGTCAACAGAGGGTATTGATTAATACCAGGGATCGTAGTAAAAATGGCGCATCAGGATTTCAACCCTTTGACGATCATTTGAACATGATCTGTCTTGA
>JAIVWA010000546.1:0-3536 GCA_049190255.1 Gammaproteobacteria bacterium
AATCCTCTAAACTTAATCAACCAATAAACTAATCAACTAATCAACTAAACGCGACTTCTGCTTGACTTTCCCGACCAGCCACTCGAGCCAGGGCTCAAAGCCTTCCTCGGTTTTAGCTGAAATTTCGAAAATCGGCATACCCGGATGAACCTGATGTATAAAATCCACGGCTTGGTCCTTGTCGTAATCCAGGTAGGGCAGCAAATCGACCTTGTTTAGCAAGGCCACCTCACATTCTCTGAACATCAGGGGATATTTGACGGGTTTATCTTCGCCTTCGGTAACGCTTAACACCACGACGCGCGCATCCTCGCCAATATCAAATTCAGCCGGGCAGACCAGGTTGCCGACGTTTTCTACAATCAGCAAATCGATGTCATCCAGATCCAGTCCTCCCACAGCCTTTTCAATCACGTGGGCGGCCAGGTGGCAGTCACCCCCGAATTCGTCGGTGTTGATCTGCACCACGGGGACACCGCTGACGGCAAGTCGGTCGGCATCGTTGGTGGTACAGATGTCACCGACGATCACAGCACTTTTGATCTGCGGCGTGAGGCGAACCAGTGTCTTTTCCAGGGTGGTGGTTTTCCCGGAACCCGGCGAACTCATCACATTGAGAACAAAGATGCCTTTTTCGGTAAACATTTTGCGGTTCTGCTCGGCCATTTTCTCGTTGACATCAAGCACTCTGCGAACCACTTTGATTTCCCGAGTACCGCTTTTCCGGGTGGCGATATCCATGCCGTCGCCTGCGGTATGGGGATGGGAGTGGCGGGAACCGTCATGATGATAATACTTCCGGGTTTTAAATAACTGATCAAGAAACATGGTTGTCCTCTTCGACAATTTCAATGGATTCGATGTCCAGTTCGCGGCCGGAAAGAATTTCCAGCGAGCCGCTGTCGCAGTTTTCACACTTAAAGACCGGACTGTTAATGGTCCATTGGGTATTGCAGTCATTGCACCGGGCCACCACGGGTAATTCCTCGATGGCCAGCCGGGCCCCGTCAAGGGGTGTGTCCTTGACGGCGACATCGAAACAAAAGCGAAGGCTATCCGGTACCACGGCGGCCAGCTTGCCGATTTTTAAATTGATTTTTTCAACCCGTACCTGGCCGGCATCCGCTGGAATGGACGCGGTGGCTATTTCAATTATTTGCAGGGCAATGCCCATTTCGTGCATAAAAAACTTCCGATTTGCAATTGTAAATTTATGTCTGTGGAGTGATGGAGTGATGGAGCGATTCGATTGTGGATTTGGGATTGTGGATTGCGGAATTTATAATGAATTTGATCCGATTTTAATTGTTCCAATCCGAAATCTGCAATCCGAAATCTAAAATCCACCGACTCCAACACTCCGAAATTAATTACAAATGAATACCACCCGGTGGATTAGCCTTCTTTTCGGTTATAGATCCGTAATTAATTGAAGACCCGGGCACATAGTTCGCCGAGCGCTCCCAGGTTTTCACTGACATGAATGCCGGCCGCCTGCATGGCTTCGATTTTGGCCTTGGCGGTGCCGCTGCCGCCGCTGATGATGGCACCGGCATGGCCCATGCGGCGACCCGGCGGTGCGGTGACGCCGGAAATAAACCCGACAACCGGTTTGCTCATGTTTTCAGATACAAATTTGGAGGCATCCTCTTCGGCGGTGCCGCCGATTTCACCAACCATGACGACCCCTCGGGTTTCCGGATCTTCTTCGAAGGCTTTGAGACAATCGATAAAGTTGGAACCGATGATTGGATCACCGCCGATCCCGATGCAGGTACTCTGTCCGATTCCCTGCAACGATAATTGATTGACCACCTCATAGGTCAGGGTTCCGGACCGCGAAACCACTCCGATGGGCCCGCCGGGTTTATGTATCGGACCCGGCATAATACCGATTTTGGCCTCACCCGGGGTGATGATTCCCGGACAATTGGGGCCGATCAGGCGACATGGTTTGCCTTCCAGATAATTCATGACCCTCATCATGTCCAGGGTCGGTATCCCCTCCGTTATGGCCACAATGACATCGATGCCGGCATCCGCCGCCTCCATAATGGCATCGGCGGCAAAAGGCGGGGGTACAAAAATAAGGCTGCAGTTGGCCCCGGTTTCATCCCTGGCGGCTCGCACCGTGTTAAATACGGGGACATCGTCCATTTTCTGGCCGGCTTTTCCCGGGGTAACCCCGGCGACCACCCGGGTGCCGTAATCAACACAGTGACGGGTGTGAAACTGACCCTCTTTACCGGTAATACCCTGTACTACAACTCGTGAATTTTTATCTACGAAGATGCTCATTGTTCCTGCCCCAAACTTCGTTTGAGCTATAAGTTAAATAGTTGAATAGTTGATTGGTTAAATAAGTTTAAAGGATTTCAGTCTATTTTGACTATCTGCCCCTTCAAAATAAACTCAATCAACTTAATCAACTCTATCAACTATATGCGCTTTGAGCTTTCCGGCTTCTTGCTTTCTTTTTCTTTAGCCTTTAACCTTTGTCCTTTATCCTCAAACCTCGGACCTCCAACGGCCGAAGGCCCTGCCTCTACCTTCCGACAATCTCCGCCACCTTGGCGGCGGCGTCCTTTAAGTCTGCTGCCGTGGTTAAGTTGAGACCTGATTCGGCCAGGATTCTGCGGCCTTCTTCGACGTTGGTTCCTTCCATGCGAACCACGACCGGGACTTGGATTCCGGTTTTTTTGGCGGCCTGAACGACGCCTTCGGCCAGCACGTCGCATCGCAGGATACCGCCAAAAATATTAATCAGAATTCCTTTTACGTTCGAATCGCTTAATATGATTCTAAAACCATTTTCGACCATCTCCGCGCTGGCGCCGCCGCCCACATCAAGAAAATTGGCCGGTTCCGCACCGGCCAGCTTGATCAGGTCCATGGTGGCCATGGCCAGACCGGCGCCGTTGACCATATTACCCACATTGCCGTCCAGATTAATGTAGTTGAGGTTGAACCTGGATGCTTCCACTTCCAGCGGGTCTTCCTCGTCCAGATCGCGATATTCCAGGATATCCTTGTGGCGAAAAAGGGCATTGTCATCGAAATCGATTTTGGCATCCAGGGCAATCACGGTTTCTTCGGCAGTGATCACCAGGGGATTGATCTCTAACAGCGAACAATCATACTCAACGAACATCCGGTAGAGGTTTTTTACCATGGCCATGAAAGGTTTCATAACAGCCGGTGCCAGGTTGAGGCCAAAAGCAACCTCCCGGCAGTGATAGGCCTGAATGCCCTGTAAGGGATTAATGGAGACCTTGATAATTTTTTCCGGTGTTTTGGCGGCCACCTCCTCAATATCCATCCCGCCGGCTTCACTGGCCATAATCACTATCTTGGCGGTTTCCCGATCCGGAATGATACTCAGGTAAAGCTCTTTAGCAATGTTCAGGCCCTGCTCCACCAGAACTTTTTTTACCGGTCGGCCCTGGGCCCCGGTCTGATGGGTCACCAGGTTCATGCCGATAATCTGTCCGGCGACGCTTTCAACCTCCTGCTCGGATTGGGCCAGCTTTACCCCC
>JAIVWA010000547.1:0-3531 GCA_049190255.1 Gammaproteobacteria bacterium
ATTTCTAGCCCCGGTTAAAATTGATGCTGTCAAAGTCGGCCTGCAGGATATTAAACTCGGCAAATCATCGGTTCAAGAATTCGGCGACCTGGAAGCCAATGAATATCTGATCCGCACCGACAGCTCCGTCATGACAACTGAAGGTTTCACCACAGATGTGAAAAAAGCCCTGGCTTCCTCAACCGGCATCGAAGTGGAAATGCGCCGGGTGGACATGGTCGGCCCCCAGGTGGGTCAGGATTTGAGAGAAAAGGCTTTGTTTGCCATGTTTTATGCGCTGTTGTTTATCACCATTTATATATCGGGCCGTTTCGAACTCAAATGGGTCATAAGCGGCCTCATGGCAGCGGCTTTAATCGGAGCGGTATATATCTTTACTCTGTTTAGCGTCAGCATTCCTTTTCTGATTTTGGTGGCTTTAATTGTGGCCCTGGTTTTATTCTGGTTTCTTGAACTCAAATACGCCATGGGCGCAATTGTTGCTCTGGTGCATGACGTCACCATTACAGTCGGCCTTTTTTCTCTATTCGATAAGGAATTTACCCTGGCCATCATCGCAGCCTTGCTGACCATTATCGGGTACTCCTTAAACGACACCATCATTGTCTTTGACCGCATTCGCGAAAATTTGAGAAAATACCATAAAAATCCATTGGACGTCATCTTAAACCGCAGTATTAATGAAACGCTCAGCCGCACCATATTAACGTCGCTGACCACCCTTTTTGTGGTCATCACCCTGTTTGTCCTGGGAGGTAGTATTATTCATGACTTTGCGTTTGCCTTAATCGTCGGGGTTGCAGTCGGGACCTATTCGTCCGTTTTTGTTGCCAGTCCGATCCTTTTGGCGTGGCAGGGGCGACAGCGCAAGAAATAAGGACCCTGAAGCAAATATTATTCCAATTTTGTGAGTCAAAATCAAGCTACCCCAAGAAATGCCTGAATTATGGACAGCATTCGACCTTGGTTTTATCTTAAAAGTGTGCCGGGCATCGGAAATCTTCTGTGCAAGCGCCTGATAGACCGCTTTAAATCCCCGGAAAACATCTTTCAGGCTTCTGATCAAGAACTGCTGCAGGTAACCGGGTTGACCGGCCGCCATGTGATGGCGTTAAAAAAACACCGCCTGCCGGATAGTATCGAGGCGGAACTGGCATTGGTGGCACGCAGCGATTACCATATCGTATGCCTGACGGATTCAAATTTTCCCCGGCTGTTGCGCGAAATTCCTGACCCACCGCTTTTTTTGTATGTTTACGGTCAACTGGAGGGCCATTCAGGGAACCTTGCGGTGGTCGGCTCTCGCAACGCCACCCGTTATGGTTTAACCACAACCAAAAATTTGTGTGTGAGCTTGGCTGCTCACAACCTGACCATTGTCAGCGGCATGGCCCAGGGCATTGACACGGCAGCCCACGAAGGTGCGCTGGCGTCAAAGGGGAAAACCGTCGCCGTGCTGGGCAGCGGATTGGAGAGAATTTATCCGGCCGAAAACCGAAAACTTTTTCATAGAATTGCTGTAAACGGTGCCGTTGTGTCGGAATTTCCGCTGATGGCGGCGCCCGAAGCGCATCATTTTCCTATCCGCAATCGAATTATCAGCGGGATGTCGCTGGGTACCGTTGTCGTCGAGGCCACCAAAAACAGCGGCTCTCTGATTACGGCCCGCCTGGCCGCCGAACAGAATCGTGAAGTGTTTGCGGTACCCGGCAGTATCCACTCATTTAAAAGCACCGGCACGCATACACTCATAAAACAGGGGGCCAAGCTCGTAGAACATGCGCAAGATATCGTCGAGGAACTGACAGCCTTTTTTGATTTCAATGCGCGCCGTGAAAATAGTCCCCCGGACCAGGCCGTGGCAAAATTGGCCGCGCTATCCGATGACGAAGTCCGGGTATACCAGGCACTTGATCCGTATCCGGTACACATCGATGACCTGGTCAGAAAAATTTCAATGAAACCCGGGAAACTGTCAAGTATATTGTTAAATTTAGAACTGAAGGGTATGGTTCAGCAATCACCGGGGAAGCTTTTTTCAATCACGGACCTCGTTGAATAGATGACTGGTTGACTGGTTGATTATGTAAATTATAGTCATAATTTCAGAATGTTACGATTGTTGAAACATGAAGTTTCCAATTATTTTGCAAATATGGGATAAATTCATATTTACAACCACTTAACCAATCAACTAATCAACCAATCAACTATATCTTAAATCGGGAAATTTAAATACTCAACTGGAATGGGTGCATGTAATGGCAGTAAGCAAACCGTTAGTTGTCGTAGAATCACCGACAAAAGTAAGAACCATTAAAAAATATCTCGGAAAAGACTATAATGTTGCCGCAACCGTCGGACACATTAAGGACCTTCCGAGCAAAGAAATGGGCATTGATGTGGAAA
This sequence comes from Gammaproteobacteria bacterium, assembly GCA_049190255.1. Taxonomy (GTDB): domain Bacteria; phylum Desulfobacterota; class Desulfobacteria; order Desulfobacterales; family JAFDCJ01; genus JAFDCJ01. Next base: position 2,410 of record JAIVWA010000547.1, read on the forward strand.
ACGGGTTCAAGCCCAAATATAAAAATATCCCGGGCAAGCAAAAGGTCATAAAAACCTTAAAGCAGGCCGCCGGTGACACTGATGACGTCTATCTGGCACCGGACCCTGACCGCGAAGGCGAAGCCATTGCCTGGCATACCTCTGAAGTGTTGAAAAAAAAGGGCCGAAAATTTCATCGGGTACTCTTTCATGAATTAACCAAAAATTACATTCGCAAAGCCATGGCAACACCCGAAGCGCTTGATCAAAGCAAATATGAAGCCCAGCAGACACGCAGAATTCTTGATCGGCTGGTCGGTTACCAGGTGTCACCGCTTTTATGGAGAAAAGTAAAAGGCGGCCTGAGCGCCGGCAGGGTTCAATCGGTGGCCGTAAGGATCATCTGTGAAAGAGAGCGGGCGATTCAGGCCTTTGTGCCCCGGGAATATTGGTCGGTCACCGCCCATCTGGAAAGTGATATTCCGCCTTCTTTTGCTGCCAAGCTGGTAAAAAAAGACCAGAAAAAAATAGAAATCCCCAACGAAAAGGCAGTCAACGATATATTGAACGCGCTGGATGGGGAAAAATACATCGTCGAAAAAATTCAGAAAAAGACCACTAAAAAAAATCCACTGCCGCCCTTTACCACGAGCAAACTACAGCAGGAAGCCATTCGAAAGCTCAGGTTCAGTGCCCGTAAAGCAATGATGATCGCGCAACAACTCTACGAGGGTATCGACCTGGGTCCCGGTGAGCCGGTCGGGCTCATCACTTACATGCGCACTGACTCCACTCGGATTGCGGCTGAAGCGGCCACAGAAGCTCAACAGTTAATCCTGGAACGTTTCGGAAAAGAATATGCCCTGGAAAAACCACGCTTTTTTAAAAATAAGAAAAAAGTTCAGGACGCCCATGAGGCCATCCGGCCCACATCGGTTTTTAATACCCCGGACCAGGTAAAAGCCCATCTTTCACCGGATCAACTGGCGCTGTACCGGCTCATCTGGCAGCGCTTTGTCTCTTCCCAGATGACCCAGGCTCTTATCAACCAGATTTCCGTGTCAATAAAAGCAGGCGATTATCTGTTTACGGCCAGCGGATCTTCGGTTAAATTTCCCGGGTTTATGGCACTTTACATGTCCG
>JAIVWA010000548.1:0-3523 GCA_049190255.1 Gammaproteobacteria bacterium
TGTTTTAACTGGGTGGATTAAAATCGAAGGGTGGCCTTATCCCAGAGGGAAATTAGGAAATTAGGGACGTTCTTAACTTATTACCTGAATTTTGCACGAAAATCTCCTCTACGAACTCTACAAGGTTGATTTATCATAATTGAGCTCGGCCGATGTTTGTTGTTTCAAAATTCAGGTATTAATTTTTTCTAGATAATTTCAGCTTAAGTTATCTAAAAGGCATACGGTTATGGTACTGTAAATTCAACATATTTTCTCCGTGCAAGAAATTTCTTGCCTACACGCTGTGTAGTGAAAAATGCTGCGGCCATTCACTATCTTCTTCCCAGGGTCGTATCTTTAACCGTAGTTTGTCTATAAATTTTAAGAAGTTCATCATTGTCGGCGTTCTGGCATCGTGGATTGAATATTTAACCTTGTCGACGTTAGACTCCTTTACTACTTTAGCGGCAATAAACAACAGCTTTAAGCGGGCAATCCGGATGGTATTGTTCATTATACCTTGTAGACCCGTAGCACTAGGCTGGCTTTGAGCACATTGATCATCACCGATACTGAGCTGTGCGAACATCTTTAGATATCGCCAGATGTTATAGGCCAGCATGACAATTTGAAAGTAGGCATAATTGGTTTTAAATTTGGCCGAAGGGATCGCATCCAGCCCTTCGCGTTTGGCTTCGCCAACCAGGTTTTCCACATCAGCTCTTTTGTCATACTCGGCGATAATTTTATGCGCCTTGCCACCAAGATTGGTACAGAATATACGGTAAAGATAACGCTCATCTTCAAACAATACGCATTGAATTGCTTGCCCGGGCTTTTTAGCCTTTTCTTTTGGAATGCGCATGACCACAAACCGGCACGCGATGCCCCAACCGATGGGCTTGTATACACAGCTGTTATATTCAATATTTTTGCGTTTAAAGGGCCGGTACCACCCTTTCGGATCAAAGGGTGGATCACATCTTTTATTGGCAATGATAAAATCAAATCCAGCTTCAATACAAGCAGCAACGCTTTGCCAGCTTAAAAATTCGCCATCGGCGCGAAGTAACACCTGTTGCACACAACCGGGCAGATGATTTTTAATCTTTTTTATAAAATCGGCCGCTTCCTTGCCACTGACCGTTTGACCCTTGCGAAGTTTACCGATCAGGTACTCGCGGGTCTCATCGATAAAACAAAGAATCGGCCGCAACGCCTTTTTACCACGGTATTTGGTATTATGCCCTTTACGGCCTCCCTGCTGGTTGCCGAAAATAGTTTCCACGGTCGTATCGATACTGATACGGATTTTATAATAATTAATATCGCAAAGTTGCCAAACCCGCTCGCGCAGGGTACTGATAATATTTAAAAATGAATTGGCTTGATTTATTCCTAAAGAATCTACATAGCGCCAAAATGTGCTGGCTACCGGCAACTTTGTGAGCCTAAAAAAACCGCACAGCATGGCATCGAGTCGGATATAGGTAAAATGCCAAAGCCGATTAAAGCCGATAAACAGTAGCATCAATATGCCCACCACCATCAAATGGTGGCCCAGCTTAGGGTCTCGGCGAGGCGCTAAATATGTGGAGTTAAAGATTTCTTTAAATCCGACCAAATCAAATAATTTAATCAGCGCTAAAAGCCCGCCAAATGGGCTTAGCTGCTCAGTGCAGGTCTCGAATACCGTTGAAGCATTGATTTTTCTGGCCCCCGCGCCATTTTCTTTAAAACCTTTACCGTTACGCTTTTTCTTGGTATTGTTTTTTCGTTGTTTTACCATCTGGGTACCTCCTGTTTTGGGGTTTGGTTTCTCCTAAACCCTATTATTACAGGAGCCCCAGATGGTTTTTCAATTATTATTTACTGTGTCGTGCAAAATTGAGGTATTAACCCTAACGTTGCATAAATTTTCCGTTTTTTAAGATAATTTTAGTCAAGCAGCCTTTTGGACTGCGTCGAGAAAATGTAAAAGGTCCTTGCGGACAGCACTGTTTGCACTCATTGTTAGAGTGAGTTCTCCTTGAGGCCGTGTGAGACGTCCAGCACGTTGAATAATGCGATGCCTGAGAGTGTCCAAAGTTTTGAATTTCCATGCTGCAGGGCGTTTGGGCTGCGTGCGACTGGCACCTCGTGCGGATATCATTTGAATTTCCCGGGACAGGTTGTGAGCCATCATAGAACAAAGCGTATAAACTTGATTACCTGCCAGCCGTCGAGTAGGAATAACATTGAGACCACAATTTCCTTTGGCGTCTCCGAAGATGGCTTCCTGGGAGCCACGCCCATTGTGGAACAGGATTACAGCTTTGGCTGATTCACTCTTGTTGGTAACTATTACTTTATAATCGTAATTGAAATCGCGCGGCTCAAACAGATCCAACTGTATTGGAGCTTTGTGTTGTTTTCGAGTTTTGCGCCGTGTGAAGATGAAGCGGTAGTTCGTATCCCATGATTTGGGTTTCCAGCTGCCCTCAAAGTATGACCACTCCTTGTCGATACGTCGCCAACGTTTTCGCTGTTCGATTTTGCCCTTGAGCTCGGTAAGTCTTGCAAATGGAACCGATGCAGTAAATTTCACATTGCTGTAATCGAAAACCGACATAACTTTTTTGCTGAAAAAAGCAGAATCCATGCGTGACTCAAATGTGGTGCCTTTTAGCTTAGCGCGTAAATTTTCAAAACACAGAAGCATAAATTCATCGGCTCCATTGGAGTCGTGGACATTGCCAGGGCGATGCAGAAGGTCAAAGAACTGACCGGTTTGTGCCACCGTACAAAAAAGCGGATAGTAACTGCGTCCACCTTTCTTGACCTTATTGAATCCGACAGCCGTGCCTTCTGCATGCCCCTTAGTCGTAAGTACCGAGCCGTCGAAGTCTAAGGTCAATCGGGGTAGCATTTCCCGTATAAGGCCTTCGGTAACGAGATCACGAGACAGTTGTCTATACTTATCGACGCCCTCATCTTCCATTTGAGAAAGAGCACGGGAAATAGTGGAAACATCGGGAAGTTTCCGTAGCCCTAATAACCGCAAAACAAGGGGATCGTCTCGGTAGTAATCAACTTCACGTAACCGACGAAACCCGAGCAGAAGATGAACAATCAGCAGTAAAACGATAAGGTGATGCCCGAAAATAGGCGATACCTTTATATGACTGAAACACTTTTTAAGACGTTTTTTCAAATTCAGGCGCATAAAAAGCAGTTGAAATATCAACAAACCTGAAAAAGATGTTAGCTTTTGATCTTCGAAACAAATAGCCGGAATTTTGTGGAATTTTGCATGAATTTGTGCTTTACTGGATTTCACTTGCGGTGGCCTCCTGAATTTGGTTTGGATTTCTTCTACAATTTCCTTTAAACCATTATTCATGGGGCTCCGCAAGTATTTTCTTTTAAAAACTTCCATTTTTTATGCAACCAGAGGGTAAAAATTTCATGTATCATACAATCCAGCATCAAAATTGGTGCTTTCCCAGACTGGTGCTTTCTTGCCAAAAGCCCAATTGTCAATTTTTAAAGGCTTATTTCA